>DMYZ01000035.1:0-5526 GCA_003483565.1 Prevotella sp. | reverse complement strand
GAGAAACTTTTGGAAGTTTCTCTTTTTTTTTATATTTTTGCATCCGACAGGAAAAATGTCACAGGGGTGCTACCGCAATTGCGGATGCTGAGAATAGACCCTCGCACCTGATCCCGATAATGCGGGCGAAGGGAAAAGGAAACTTTTAAAGTTTAGCAGCAATAGGAGAATTGAATCTCTTATTGCTTACCATCATCAAAATAGTTCTAAGCTGTACCCTATTAAGTTTAATAAATATATTAATAGGTATTATGAAAAAAAAATGTATATTGTTAGCTGCACTATCAGCAACAATGGAAATGTACGCAACAAATCCGGAGCGAATTGACACCTTGCGTACGTATGAACTGCAAAATGTACAAGTTACATCCACCAGAGCCTCTAAAAACACGCCAATGGCGTTTAAAAATCTCAACCAGGCACAAATCAAAAAAGTGAATTTCGGTCAAGACCTGCCTTATGTCCTTTCTTTTACTCCTTCTGTCACTACAACAAGTGATGCCGGTAATGGTATAGGATACACTACTCTACGTATCCGTGGTATCGACCCAAGCCGTATCAACGTTACGGCCAATGGAATTCCACTGAACGACGCAGAAGATGACCAAGCCTATTGGATTAATATGGGCGATATCGTATCATCAGTCCAAAACCTTCAGGTTCAAAGGGGTGTAGGTACTTCAACGAATGGATCCGGAGCCTTTGGTGCTACGATCAATATGCAAACCGAAAACATCGGGACAGTTCCATTCCTCAGTCTTGATCTGTCTGGCGGCAGTTACTACAGCCATAAGGAAACTCTTCGCTTCGGTACCGGTCTGCTTGGAGGGCACTGGGGTGTACAGGGACGCCTTTCCAACATAGGTTCACATGGTTATCTGGAGCGTGCCCATACTAAATTAAACAATTACTTTCTGCAAGGAGGATATTTTGGCGACAACACTATGGTAAAACTCATTACTTTCGGCGGTAAAGAACAAACTTACCATGCATGGAACTATGCTTCTAAATATGAACAAAGCCTATATGGCCGTCGCTATAATTCTTGTGGACTGATGTATACAGATGTAGACGGAATCATGCATTATTATAAAGATCAAACAGATAATTACTACCAGCAAAACTATCAATTAATTTGGAACCAGATACTTTCCAAGATGTGGAATTTCAATATAACTCTCCACTATACTAATGGAAATGGCTATTACGATGAATACAAAAAAAACAAGAATCTACAAGATTATGGGTTGAGTGATGTAAAATATGAAAGTGATCTCACCCGAATGAAGAAAATGAACAATGACTTCTATGGTGCGATTGCCTCTATTAATTACAATAATAATAAAAATTTCAAAGCAACTCTCGGCAGTGGCTGGAACAGATATGACGGTGATCACTTCGGCATCGTCAACTGGGTAAAGTCTCCGGCTAAGACTTTTTATCCAAACTATGAATATTATCGCAACAATGCCTTGAAAAATGATTTTAATGTCTATGGCAAGGCTGAATGGAACTTATGGAAAAAACTGAATGCCTATATCGATCTGCAATACCGCCATGTAGGCTATCGCATGCAGGATCCAGAGGACGATGTTTATGCTGATCACAGTGGAAAATATATCATCCATGATGTTTTTGATTTCTTTAATCCTAAAGCCGGACTTAACTATCAACTTGACGCACATCATCAGATTTATTTCTCTTATGCCATTAGCCATAAGGAACCAACGAGAAATGACTATCAGGACAACAGTGTCCGTACATTAAAAGCAGAAAAATTACAAGACTATGAACTGGGATATAAATATCAGAGTCGTCTTTTTTCTGCAGGAGCTAACTTCTATTACATGTACTATGACCATCAGTACGTGCTTACAGGTGCTCTGAATGACATTGGCGAAGCAATAGCCAGCAATAACAATTCAGGACGCAGCTATCGTTCCGGCATTGAACTAGAAGCAGCCTGGCATCCTGCCAACTGGTTTCGCTGGGATGTCAATGCCACTTTCAGTGACAACAAGGCAAAAGACTGGACAGTAACCCTCAATGACGGGAGTACCTACGATCTTGGAAAGACTCATCTGAGTTTTTCTCCTGATGCTATATTCAATAATATTTTCACCTTTACCTATAAAGGATTTACAGGCAGCATCCAGAGTCAATATATTGGCAAACAATATCTTACTAATACTAGTTTTAAGAATTATAACAACTACGATGCCGACGGTGCATTCGATAGGGCTGTAAGCATGATGCTTGACAGTCATTTCACGACCAATATAGACCTGGCCTATAACTTCTCAATGAAGAAGTTTGGTATTAAAGATGCTACTATAGGAATCTCACTATACAATCTTTTTTCTACCAAATTTGACAATAACGGATGGGCCAGCCCGTCTTTCCGTAAAGACACTAATGGCAAAGTAGAAGCTTACTGCAGCGACGATCTCTATGAAGCAGGGTTCGCCCCTTCAGCTCCCTTCAACTGCATGGCACACCTTAGTATCAATTTCTAATATTGCAATATGAACGCATTTCTAGCTGATCACTGGTTGGATATACTGGGCACCCTTACCGGTCTTATCTATATCTACCAGGAATACAGAGCAAGCATATTTTTATGGATCACCGGCATAATTATGCCGGTAATCTATCTTTTTGTTTATTATAAAGCAGGTCTTTATGCCGACTTTGGAATGAGTATATATTATGCCCTGGCGGCCATTTATGGTTTTGCCTCATGGTATTTTTTTAAGGACAAAGAGAACAACAAGAAAGAAGAACGCCCAATATCACATTATCCACATAAATATATAGTACCTTCAATCATCGCTTTTATCCTGCTCTGGGAAGCTATGTACCTTCTTCTTGTTCATTTCACTAATTCAACAGTCCCTGTACTTGACAGCTGGGGAAATGCGCTAAGTATTATCGGCCTCTGGGCCTTAGCAAAAAAATATATTGAACAATGGTGGATATGGATTATTGTTGATGCTGAATTATCTGTCTTATATATCTATAAAGGTTTGCCTTTCACCGCTATACTCTATGGTCTATACGTCATTATTTCCATTGCAGCAATATCCAAATGGAAGAAAATGATGAAGGTCGATGCAAAAACGGCACAACAATAATAGATATATTCCGTTGGTACTAAAAGACAATATTCAAATGAACTATCCTCTTATAGACGAGAATTTTCTTCCTGATGCCATTATTCTTTGCAATGGAGATTATCCTACTCACCCTATTGCCAAAGCTATCCTTGCACATGCAAGGTTTATTTGTTGCTGTGATGGCGCCGGAATGAAGTTCATTGATCACGGCAATATACCTAATGCCATTGTGGGCGATGGGGATTCCCTGCCGGAGTCTTTTAAGACAAAGTACAAAGATATTTTCCATCCCGTCGAAGAACAAGAGGATAATGACCAGACCAAAGCAACACGTTATTGCATGGCACAAGGTTATAAGAACATTTGCTATCTTGGATCTACAGGCAAACGGGAAGACCACACACTTGGAAACATATCCCTTCTGACACGTTACCGTAAAGATTTTAATCTTCTGGTCACCATGGTTACTGATTATGGTTACTTTATTCCTGTTGAAGGTGACTGTACTTTCGATACTTTTGTAGGACAACAGATCAGTATTTTCAATATTAATTGTACTAATCTTCAAGGGAATGGATTTCGCTGGAAAACTTATGCTTATCAATCTCTTTGGCAAGGAACATTAAATGAGTCTACTGGTAATTCCGTAAGGATGATAGGAGATGGTGACTATTTAATCTTCAGAACTTTTAATGCAAAATTAGCAATTATTAAAAAATAAATTCATTTTTATTTGTCTATTTCCTAAATTAAAAGTATTTTTGCGTAAGATTTAAGTGAATCAATAATATATATCAGTTAATCGACTTATACAAATAACTAACAGTATTTGTATTGTAATAAAAAAATAATTTTCGCATATATTTTTCACTCTTTTCTGAGTGAAGTCATTTTGGTAGTCGTGAGGACTCGCGAGAGCATATCAGACTTGAGTTAATTTATTTTAGAAGTATAATATGAAAATGCCATTGTCGAGAGACAGTGGCATTTTCTCTTTCTCAAAAATAACAGTCTTAAATATCAAAAAACAAAGGTCAGCTCTACATGAATATCCTATCTTTGTATCAAACCTAATAATATTAAAGAAAAAACTATGAAACGATTTGCATTCAAAATGTATTTAAAACCTGGTTACGAAAAGGAATATGCCAGGCGTCATGCCGCTATATGGCCAGAACTAAAGAAAATGATAAAAGATTCCGGTGTCAGCAACTACAGTATTTTTTGGGATAAGAGCACGAATCTGCTTTTCGCTTATCAAGAATGTAGCAAAGAGACCAACAGTCAAGATACTTCGCATATAGATCCGATCACTCAGAAATGGTGGGATATGATGGCAGATATCATGGATACCAATAAAGATAACAGTCCTGTCAGCATCCCTCTGGAAGAACTTTTTCACATGGAATAAACCATAAAAATATTACAAACCTCATTTGAAAGAGATGCTTTCAAATCATGGCTTTCAAATGAGGAATTCATATTTCCGACTACTCTTCTATATTATTCTATCTTGTCGCACTATTCAATAGGTCAACTTTACCTTCATCCATCAGTTTCAAAATCAATTCCCCAAACAAAGTATTTGACCAGGCAAACCATGGACGAGTAAACTTTTTCGGATCATTTTTATTGAACGACTCATGCATAAAACCTGTACCGGCATCTGTCCGCTCCAAAGTTTCTATGCACCATTTTATTTCAGAATCATCTGTACTAGTAAAAGCTCTCATCATTATAGACATCGGCCATATCATATCATATCCTACATGAGGACCACCTATTCCTTCCGCTGCACTCCCCCTGAAGAAATACGGATTATCCTTGCTCCAAACGAAACGACGCGTGTTCTGATAAATAGGATCCTTTGCTTCCGATGGGTCCAGATAGCCCATGGCTAAAAGACTCGGGGCATTGGCATCATCCATCAGCAGGTGATTCCCGAAACCATCCACCTCATAGGCATAGATCTTCCCGTATTTAGGATGGTCATATACCGCATATTTGTGCAAGGCTGTCTCCACCTCATCAGCCAGCGACGTACACTCTGTGGCCAATTCATCACGGCCGTTTATCTTCCGTAATATTTCAGCTGCCTTTCTCAACGAACTGACAGCCATGAAGTTTGAAGGCACCAGAAACAGAAAGGTCGTCGCATCGTCCGATGGACGGAAAACAGAGGCTATCAGGCCTACCGGTCTCACCGGTGCTCCATAACCGTCATTTTGTACCGTATCTAATGCACGATCGGTCTTACGCATAAAATGATAGGGACCCAGGCCATTCTTCCGTTGTTGTTCCTCAAACGTTGTTAATATATTTTTTATAGCAGACAGCCATTCCTGTCCGAACACAGAAGAATCTCCCGTCACCTGCCAGTAGTAGTAAGCCAGGCGGATCGGATAGCACA
>DMYZ01000084.1 GCA_003483565.1 Prevotella sp. | reverse complement strand
GAAATGCATTCTTTTTTTATCCTTGATCTTGGTTCTTTGTTTTGCTAATGTTGAATACTAATTCCATACCAGGTCGAAGTCCATCAAACATATCTATGGGGCGGGCTTTAAGTTCGAATATTTTCGAATTAGTTGTTGCTGATGCTGTTCCTTTAAATGCTGTTCCTTCATCTCTGATCGTATAGACTTTCATCCTTAAACTTCGGTTGAATGCTGGTACAAAGGCAGTGAAAGTATCACCAATCTTCAATTTCCTGGCTTGTTCCTGGCGAATATCAAAAGTGCCCCAAAGTCTATCCATCATGGAAATATTCATGATAGGAGTCTTTAGATGAACCAGTTGGCCTAGTCGGGGGTAAATCAAACTTACTTCTCCTTCTACGTGTGAAATTTGGACAGCTTCCTTGCCATGGCTATATAAACTGTTAATACCGTTAATCTGGGCATCGGCAATTTTGTAAGCTGCAAATGCTTCATCGCGCTCATCACCTGTGATAAAACCTTTATTGTATAATTTTTGGACTTGATTGTAATGCTTTTTGGCAAGGTCAAGGCTAATATAATTAGATTTCTGAAGTGGATAGGATGTTGATTTCTTAGAATTCATGTCGGGTGTTTCAAATATGGCTAGTGTGTCTCCTATATGAACGTAGTCGCCTTCCTGTACTCTTAGTTCTACAATACGCCCAGGTTGACCGCTGGCTACGTGATATTGTGTTGCTTCTATTTTCCCTCGAATGGTATTTTTTTTCACTTCATGGTGATTGACAAATAACCCTCCTGCAACAAGTATCGCCAATGCTGCAGCGCTAATTATGAATGATTTTAAATTCTGTTTCCTTCTTTCTTTTTCCATGTCCTTTGTTTATTTGAAAGTGAAACTTTTATTGTCCAAATGCTTGCCATTGGCAAAAATTATAATTTGATATGTACCCTTGACAAGTTTTTCTTTTTTATCGATTATAGCAGACAAAACTACAGATGTACGTCTCCCAGTGAATGTTATTGTTTTTTGGGATGTTAACGTTTGTTTGTCTGGTGTCGTTATGATTGCTACAAAGTTTTTTAAGCCTTGTGGGGCTGTGAGATTTTTTGCTATATTGAAAGTAACATTAATTGATCTTGCTCTTTTTGCTTTGTTTGTCGCTTTGTTCCTTTTTGTTAAAAGTGTCATGTTAACGTCATCAATGTTTATCAAAGACGCAATTTCGACTTGTCTAGATAGAGCGCTATTACGATGGTTGAGACCTGATATTTGATGAGTAGCCTGTGTGTATTGTCCCCTTACCAAAGCATTTTCAGCTACCAGATTCTGGTTAAGTTTGGTTAGGGAATCAACTTCTAGAATATAGCTATATAGAACCCTTTTGAAAAGCGGAAGCGTTTTTTTTAATCGTGTGATCTCTTTTATATTTCGAGGACTCACTTTTCTTAACTTTAGAATAACATCTTCTGCTTTACCTTGCTGTAGTCCCAATTGCGTAGAGATGTTTTTGTCGGTGATAATATCGCGCATCTGCCCATATTGGTCAGCAAATTGCTGATACTGGTCTTCCAACTCTTTCTTATCCATTTCGGCAAGTTCGAGCATCGCCTTGTTTTGTTTCCTTTGTTTGCTGAGATTATACCCAAGAATTCCTATACATACCATTAATATCAGTATGATAGCGGAAATCAATACCAGCGTTCTTTTTCTCATTTTCTTATGACCAAAAGTATAAAATAGAGTAATTAATATGCAAAACTACTTATATTATATTAATAAAACAAGAAAAATCAATGAAAGTGACTGATTTTCATTGAAATTGCCCTTTTATTAGAAGGTACAAGGAATGGTACTTAATTGATAAACCATTGTTTTGGCTATTCTTGCATGTCCCTCATCATTTGGGTGAAGACGGTCCGTATCTAGTGTATGATAGAGCTGGGCTCCTTCGTCGAAAAGAGGATACATTCCGCTCAGGGCATTCATATCAATGACGGGAACTGCCCAAATATTACCAGCTTCTTTTATGTTTTTCGCATATTCATCGAAGAAAATTCCACATGCATTGGCATATTCTTCTGAAGGCTGAATATTAGAATCACCACTTTTGAAAAAAGCGCGATGGATAGGAGTCATCAACACAATTTGTTTTTTCGGATACATCTTTTTCAATTTACTCATAGCAATATTTATTCTGCCACGGTAAGTCTTGGGATCCATATTCATAGTACGTCTTAAGCGGAGATATTTCCCTTTGGCCCATTGACCTTTATGGGCGGCTACTACTGAATCTGTGGTTTCGTCATACCATTGACCGATGGGGACAGCATTGTTGAAATCGTTCGTACCCATGAAAATGATGATTGCATCGAAATTATCTCCATGTTCTGCTTTTAGCTGATCTGCTTGGCGGGGAATATCATCCCATTGTCTGCCACTTATGCCATATACATAAGGAGTTATGCCAAGCCATTGTTGAAGAAATCCCCAGTATTTTGTCTTTGAACCCGAATTCTTTGGATCTGTAATAGAATCACCGAAATAAGCCACGCGCTTATTTTTCCAAGGATGTTCCATATATTTTTGAGGAAGTGATGGGAGTGCAATAAGTGTGCAAAGTAGCAATGTTAAAATACGTTTCATATTTTTGATTTGTAGTAATTATTATTCAAGTATGTCTGTTATTCTTCTTTGAAAAACTCGTGACCGCAGTTTTTACAATGTCTGTTGGCCTTTCGTCCACGTAAGAGTTTATATATATTGAAAACAGTCAGTACTACTAGTATGATACCAATATAATGAAACCATTTTTGTGAAATGCCTATTTCGTTTATATAGAAAAGTAGCATGAAATATATGATCCATACGATTGCCATCTGCACTATGACGAGTTTCCATCTATGGATATTGATATGATGAAGTGTTGTCTTTTCTATATTTTCACTGCCGCATTTTGGACACCAGATAGAAGTCCTTCTGCGCTCAGTCATAATATGATTGATGATGTTCTTGGCTTTTTGTTCGTTTTCTTCATATACTTTTATAGCAATGCCTGGTAATGCGCCATAGGCTCCTGCAGCCGTATCCATAGTCTCATCGTGAATCATGCACGAAATGTTTTCTTCTAAGAGCGCATCTCGTATTTCTTCAGCTATGAGAGTGTTATCGCATTTTATAATAGTTTTCAACTCTTTCATTTTGTTATTTTTACTGTTTTAAAGTACCAATCGCAAAGATACATTATTTATTTTGAAGTTCCTAATCTTTTTTTATTTTAGTTGAGACTTGTTTCGTTTCTTTTAAAATGAAATATTTTTTTCGAATAATCCATAACCTAATAATCCAAATAGCAAAAAATCCGTTGGATAATATTTCGTAAATGATGTTACATGGATGAGGCAGGGTATAGAAAATGCTAATAAACCAAAGAATAAGATCAATATCGAAAAGTATATTCCACCATTGTTCCTTATCTGTTACAAAAAGGTTTAAATGTTGGTCTTCATTTAACATAATATTGTTTTCTCCCCCAATGCTGAAAGTCCATTTCCACAGTTTCCCGATTATTCTTACACCAATATTATAAAATCCTGGAGGTATCTGTATGGATATTTCTTTATTTTGCATAATCCCTATTGGTTGTCCATTGATGAGCACTAAATATGGAATTCCGAGTTTGAATCTTTGTTTGCGGTGAATAGTTATGATTGACATTTTTATTTTGCTATTTATTATGTTAATTATTAGCAAAGGTTATGCCAACTTGTTGCTTTTTTTTTGTTTTTGTAAATAAGAAGGTTTATATTAAGTTTATAAAGATTAATTTAGTCTGCTTTGCTATTTAGAGGGCATAACAGGTTTGTAGTATAATTCGTCAAAGTCTTTCTGCATCATTTGAAAACAGTGAAGAGTTTTAGTAAATACAGTTATGAACGTGCCCTTTCCATTCGTTTGAATTTCTGAAAGTCATTCCGAGAACCGTTTTGTCACAGCGATTCGAATCGAATCGCTGTGTATTTCGCGTCCTTTTGTGTTCCATCCGGCGTGCTTTTAGGGGGAGATGTCAATCCACACG
This sequence comes from Prevotella sp., assembly GCA_003483565.1. Lineage (GTDB taxonomy): Bacteria > Bacteroidota > Bacteroidia > Bacteroidales > Bacteroidaceae > Prevotella. Next base: position 107 of record DMYZ01000084.1, on the reverse strand, counting down.
CCCCCCGGAAGGACACCGGGAGGTATTTTCCGGCGGCTTATAGGGCAAAGCTTCGTCAGCGGTTTTGGTTGGTGTTTCAGTGTTAGTTGCGGTTGTGCGCTGGTTTG
>DMYZ01000027.1 GCA_003483565.1 Prevotella sp. | reverse complement strand
CGAAATTCTGATTGTTTACACTCCCTATATTAATGTCTTGCTTCCAGTCTTTATTTCTTCCAATCACAAGTGTCGTGATAGATCTGCCGGCTAATTGATTCACCAATAATCGAGATGCTTTATGTAAATAATCATCTATTTTCTTGTTTCTCTTGTTAACTAAACTTTTTAATCTATTAGATGTATTCTTTTCATTTCTTTTCTTTAATATTGACTTGTAATATGATGTTTTTTTGTTGTAATACTGATTGATTGACTTCAACGGCCTTCCATTGATGATAAAAGGATGTTCTACATTTGAGGAAACTGCTGCAAGATTGTTCACACCGATATCAACGGCACAATAACGACCATTGTTTTTCTGTAAAGCCTGTTCACTGACTTTATAGAGAACCTCAACAACTATATAACATAATTTCGGAACAACTCTTACCTGACATGGATTGTTGACGTGAGTCTTTATCTCTATACATGTCTGTGAAAGCTTGATTATATTTTCTCTTAAAGACTGCTTTGAAATTGCCTGAACAGTATAGATAGCAGGAAAGAAACCATCTTTATCTAAATAAGATGGAATACGGACTGATTTGCTGTAATTACACTGTTTCTTTTTCTTGAGTAGATTGAAGAACGATTTGAAGTTCTTGTCCACCAGCTTCATTGTCTGTTGAGAAACTTTAGCCGGAAGTGCTCTGTAATCTACGTTATCCTGTTCCTTAAATAGCTTATTGACTCTGGGATAAGACAGATACTTCTTGGTTTCAAAATAATGCTGACGAACTGCATAGAGCGTTGCATTGTATAAGTTCTTTGACAAGTGACAAAGAGCACTTAGCTCTTCGTACTTGCTATCATTCTTGCTTATAATATGTCGCTCCGATAATATCATTTACTATTTATTTTCCTTTTAAATCTTTGATAACTTTCTCAGTAATCCTCTTGCTTCTTCGTCTGCCATATAACCTTGCTGCAAATGATGTAATAATAGAAACAAAATCCTGCATCAAATCACTCTCATCGTCTTTCTGTACATTTATAACTTCTATTCTCCTGCCATCAATCTCCAGTAATTTATTTATATAGTTTAAGCCAAATCTTGCTAATCTGTCCTTATGTTCTACGATAATCACATCTATAGACTTGTCAATAAGCAAAGATTCAAGCTTTTTTCTCTCATCGTTTAATCCTGAGCCTATTTCTGTTATGATTTTACTGACTTTGTATCCCTTAGCACTGCAATAATCCAATAATCTCTGTTTCTGTCTTTCTAAATTGCTTTTGTTTTCAGAAGATGAAACCCTTGCATAAACAGCATATGTAAGTTCTTTTGAGATATTTTCATTAACATCTACAAATATCCTGCCAGTTGAACTCCGTTCTACCGCAAGATTACCCTCTGAAATTCGTCTCCAGAGTGTCCTTACTGACACTCCTGACATTTTAGCGTACTTTGATAATTTTACTTTCATAAAAAGTATTACTACAAAAACTGTGCCAAAGTCATTAATAGTCTTTATTTGTCATGACAAAATGTCAAACTTTATTATACTGGTTCTCCATGAATGTACTCGGATCCTTGCCTTCAGCCCTCATCAAATCATAGAATGCCTCACGTGCCGCCGCTGCTGCCGTATCAGTAGGCTTTCCTTCCTGTGCAGTAGCATTCACTCCGTAAGATGAAGGATCGGACGCACAAAGAATACTGTCATTGCATGTGACATGCTGCAAATCAAGGATTGTTGAAGTACGGCTCTGTGTTTGCATGTTGGTTGCATACCATTTCTTGTATTCTTCCGGTGACATGGTAGAAGAGTCCAACAAATCCTGAGCAACATCAATAATCGTATTTTCATCCGTTATGTATTTTCCTGTCAGGATATTTGCGTTATTCAATGATGAATCAACCGTTGCGCCATAAGTCATGGATTCATCTACTTTCTGTGTTTTTTCCATAGATTTTGCCTTATTACTCATATTATTCAGTTTTAAAAGTTTAAACTAAGAATTTTATTATTTATTCGGATTCAAAACGTTTTCTAATTTGTTTTGTCTTACAATTAGCATCTTCGACATTAATTAAATGATATCGTTTCAAATCTCTTTCATCATCCTCATCAACAAATATAGATTTGAAAAACATTATTTCAAACATATCCGTAAAATAATATCCGGCTGGCGGTTTTTTATGCATCATTTTCATAATTTAAAGCAAAAAGCGAAAGATGCCTTTTATTTCAAGGTTCTCTCGCATTATTTATTTTTTAATTATTTTCTTTTTAAAAAGTATCAGACGTTATAATCAAATTACGGTTCTTTATCGTAATCTTGAGCAGTTGCTCATATTTGCTGAGTTGCTTTCTGGTGAGAATTTTGGACATATTGAAAATGTTTTCATGAACGTAACGGCTGAAATCTTTAGTCCTGTGATAGACGTCATAGACACCTCCAAGTTCCGAAGTTTCCATTCCGAATATTTCCATCGGTGTCTGAATTTCCTCTGCCTGTCTGTTCGATAGTCTGAGTGCTTTTGAAAGGCTTGACGTATTGATACCAGCCATATTATAGGCAACAGCTGCCTTCATTTCTTCTGAATTCTCAAAATTGCGCAATTCATTTCCCATAGTTTTCAAGGAATTGAAAAACAAACTCATGCATAAAACGCATGTCATTAAAACAATCTTTTTCATAATCTTATTCTTTAATTTATTTTTTTTTACTTTCGCCGCGTGATTTCGCATCACGACAAGCTAATCAGCATTTCCGCTCATTTTACCGGTATAATTCCGGTCGGATAGAAGCGGGCAAGATTTTCAATGTACTTTCTGATTAATCTTTTCATTTTTGTTTCCTTTCTGCATAACATCTTTTTTTTTAATCTCAATTATTTCCATATTTTATTTTTAGTGAAACTTTAAATTTACTCGTTTCAAAATATTTCTTGAA
>DMYZ01000072.1:17978-21463 GCA_003483565.1 Prevotella sp. | reverse complement strand
ACCCTCGTTGAGGGTGCGGGCACCAAGGCTGCCACCTACAAGAAGAATGGTCTTCTTCTGGGGATCAAGTCCGAACTGTTTACGTGCTTCCTCTGGTGTTATATCTGCATTGACTACATTCTGCCGGACCGGGTTTCCTGTTTTCTTGATTTTATCTTCAGGGAAGAAACGCTCCATTCCATCATAGGCAACGCATATTTCAGAAGCTTTCTTTGCTAAAATCTTATTTGTAACACCGGCATACGAGTTTTGCTCTTGTATTAAGCAGGGGATACATTTGCCGGCACATACATTCAAAGTCGGGCCGCTGGCATAACCACCAACTCCGACAGCCACCATCGGACGGAAAGTATTGACTATTTTTTTTGCCAGATGCTGGCTTTTCCATATTTTAAAAAGTACTGAAATATTTTTCAGTATATGCTTGCGATTAAATCCACAGATAGGAAGACCTTTAATATCATATCCAGCGGCAGGAACACGTTGCATCTCCATACGCCCCAAGGCACCAACAAACAATATTTTCGCATTTGGTTGCTTGGCTTTAATAGCGTTCGCAATGGATATTGCCGGAAATATATGTCCACCTGTTCCTCCTCCACTGATGATGACTCTTAATTCTTTTTCCATATCTTTTTATTGTTTTATTGGCAAAAGTAATCAAATTTTTTATCTTTCTATAATTTTTGATAATTTATCTATTCAAAAAATCGTCTTGCGCTTGTTAGGATACTTCTGTTTCTTCTTTTAAAGTATCTCGTTTTGCAGCTGAACGACTTATACTGAGGATAACTCCTACATATACGCAGTTGATTACTGTTGAAGTGCCACCCTTGCTGACGAGCGGCAGCGGCTGTCCTGTTACCGGAGCTAGTCCTACGGCAACCAGCATGTTGAAGAGAGCTTGTGTTACAAGAAGTATTGCAAGGCCCATGGCAAGAAATGCTGGGAAATTATTGGCACATTGACTAACAATCTTTCCGGTTCTGAAAAGCATGATGATGTAGAGTATAGCGACAAAAGCTGCTCCTTCGATACCCATTTCCTCAATGATGATGGCATAGATGAAATCAGAGAAAGCTTGTGAAAGGAAGTCACGTTCTACAGAATTTCCAGGACCTTTGCCGATAATGTCTGATGAGGCTATAGCTATATTCGCATAGGCTACTTGTCCATCTTTGTCCAGATTTATTTCTTCAGGAGGAATAGGCTTACTATCCATAAATTTATAGATACGCGATTTCCAAGTATCTGCCCTATGAAAGATCTTACTGATAGCACCAGGCTTTTCTGTTTTAGTCGCAATCTTTTCTGTCAGTTTACTATTCGTATTTTGGTCAGGAACATTCTTTCCAAAAATCATAATGGCAGAGAAACCAACCAAACTGATCAGCACAATTACACCTAAGAGCTTACCAATCTGACTCATGGGGACTCTTCCGATAAGCATCATGCAAAGCACCGTGATGCAGAGCAACATGGCTGTAGATAAGTTTTCCAGCATGATGAAAGGTATGATGAAGAATCCCACGATCAAAATGTATTTCATCGCCCTCTTTTCTGCACCCTTGTCTGTTTGCAGTGCACTTAGTATTTGGGCAACTGCCAGTACCATAGTGCCCTTTGCTATTTCAGAAGGTTGAAATTGGATGCCAATAAGGTTTACCCATCGCTGGGCACCGTTGGTAGAATGTCCTGTAGCCAGTACCCATATCAAAGTAATCACAGAAAATATGAGCAGGAAAGGCGTAACAACCTTGAAATACTTGCAAGGAACATTGATCGTCACTAGCATGAAGAACACTCCCATGATGAGAGTGCCGATATGCTTGATCATGGGCGCCCAGAAATCTCCTCCTTTATAGGTCAGTGAACTTGAGGCTGAGTATACCTCAATGATACTGATCATGCATAAGAAAAAAAAGACCATCCAGATGACCTTATCTCCTTTGAAGATATTTCCTAAGGTTTTATTGTTCATTTACTTTTTAATTAAAGTGCTTTTACCTGGTTCTTGAATTGCTCACCACGGTCTTCCATATTCTTGAAAAGATCAAAACTGGCACAACATGGACTAAGTAAGACGGTATCGCCCGGCTTAGCCATCTCATAGCAAGCTTTGATGCAATCGCTCATATTATGAGTATCCCTTACCGGAATTCCAAATCTATCAAAATTGTCGTGAAGCTTTTTGTTGTCGGCTCCAAGGTATACTAAAGCTACGCATTTTTGTTTTACTAAATCGAAGATATGGCTATAGTCATTCCCTTTGTCTCTTCCTCCAAGTATAAGGATTGTAGGCGTTTTCATACTTTCAAGTGCATACCAGCATGCATCTACATTTGTAGCTTTTGAATCATTGATATATTGTACTCCACCTACTTTACATACTTTCTCCAGACGATGTTCAACTCCGGGGAAGTTACTAAGACTTTTGCGGATAATTTCTTTTTTGATGCCTGCGATATCAGCAGCAATACCTGCTGCAAGACTATTATAGATATTATGCTTGCCGGTGAGACTGAGTTCTTCCTGCTCCATATTGAACGGGGTGGGTTTTTCTATTTTATATTCACCATCATCAATATATCCGATTGATCCTTTTTCTTTCAGTTCGGAGAACGGACACTCTACAGCCTTGATGTCAAATTTCTTAAGTTCTTTTTTGATGACAGGATCATCGTACCAGTAAATAAAACTGTCGTCCATGGTTTGATTTTGAGTGATCCGCATCTTTGCATCAGCATAATTCTCAAATTTGTTTTCGTAACGATCCAGATGATCCGGGGTGATATTTAACAAAATTGCGATGTTGGCACGGAAATCATACATGTTATCCAACTGGAATGAACTGAGTTCTATGATATAATACTGATGTGGGTCTTCCGCAACTTGTAATGCAAGACTTTTCCCTATATTTCCGGCAAGACCGGCATCATAGCCAGCAGTTTTGAAGATATGATAGATCAAAGATGTTGTTGTGGTCTTTCCATTGCTGCCTGTAATACAAATCATTTTAGAATCAGTGTATCGGCCGGCAAATTCTATTTCGCTGATAATGTGAGTACCCTGTTGAATAAGTTTCTGAACCATTGGTGCTTCTTTAGGAATGCCTGGACTTTTTATAACTTCATCAGCATTCAGGATGTCCTCTTCTGTATGATGGCCTTCTTCCCATTTGACCTGATGGTCATCAAGTAGTTTCTTATACTTGTCTTTGATTTTAGAAGTATCTGATACAAATACATCAAATCCTTTTATTTTAGCCAGTATGGCAGCTCCTGCGCCACTTTCACCAGCTCCTAAAACAACAATTCTACTCATTATGTATGTTATTATCTGATTTTCAATGTTATAATGGTTAATGCAGCCAGAATAATCGTTACAATCCAAAAGCGGATAGTAATTTTTGATTCATGTACTGGATGATGAGGTTTTGTAAAAAGATATTTACAGTCTGGGTCTAATTGGCTCTTTTGTACACG
>DMYZ01000072.1:16229-17727 GCA_003483565.1 Prevotella sp. | reverse complement strand
AGAAAGCCGATGAGAGCTCCTATAAAGGCACAGAAGAATACTACAAGCTCTTCAGATCCTGGTATATACATGATATTTAAATAGGCTGCATATTGAATATGTGAACTGACATAGGCTAATATTCCTAAAGCTACTCCTATTATAGCTGAATTACCTGCACACATTCCATCCATACCATCATTGAGGTTGGCCCCATTGGAAACGGCTGTTACCACTAAAATGGTCATTACGACAAAAAGTATCCAGCCAGCTGCAACCTTATATTTACCGCAGAAACTCATGATACTAGAGTAATCAAGATTGTGACCTTTGACAAAAGGTATCGTCGTTTTTAGTGATTTGCGACTCTCTGCGCGATGTTTGATTATTGTTTCTTGTCCTTGGTGTTGTATCGCAAGGTTCTCGTTCATTTTCACGTCAGGTGATGTCCAGAGTACGATCCCGACGATGAGACCAATACCAATTTGACCAATAATCTTGTATTTACCTTTTAGCCCTTCCTTGTTTCTATGGAAGATTTTAATAAAATCGTCCATGCCACCGAGGAATCCGAGCCATATTGTGGTAATAATCATCAGTATAAGATAGATGTTGCGCAGACGGCCAAGGAGTAATACCGGTACAAGAATGGCTATAATGATAATGATACCTCCCATGGAAGGTACACCTATTTTCTTTACTCCAAAAGGGTCAATAGTTGCGTCACGTTGAGTTTCTGTGATTTGTTTTCCTTTGAGAAATTTTATAAATTTCTCTCCGAACCAAGCAGAAATAATTAAAGAGACAATTAAAGCTAAAATGGCTCGGAATGAGATATATCCCCACAAATGAGAACCACTGATACCGTATTGTTCCAGAAATCTAAACAGATAGTATAACATGTTTTTTATTTTTCTGATTTAAAAATGTCCTGCAGCACTTCTTTGTCATCGAAATGGTGCTTTACGCCTTTTATATCCTGGTAGGTTTCATGTCCCTTCCCGGCAATGAGAATAACATCGCCTTTTTGTGCCATCATACAGGCCGTGCGAATAGCTTCTTTGCGGTCGACAATGCTGATGACTTTTTTCATTTGTTTGGCGTCAAGACCTGCTAACATATCATTAATAATGTCTTGTGGTTCCTCAAAGCGAGGATTGTCGCTGGTAATAATGACTTTATCACTTTGTTTTTCAGCTTCCTGAGCCATTAAAGGACGCTTGCCTTTATCACGATTGCCGCCTGCTCCGCAAACCGTAATCACTTCCCCTTTCCCATTCAGTACTTCGTGAATGGCATTAAGTACATTCTCCAGTGCATCAGGAGTATGAGCATAGTCAACAACAGCTGTATAGCCTTTAGGTGAATGAAAAGGCTGCAAGCGTCCGTCGACGCTGTGTAAAGTGCTCATGGTAACAAGAACTTCTTCTGGATCTTTACCTAGCATGACAGCAGCACCATAGACAGCCAGCAAGTTGCTGACATTAAATTTGCCAATAAATTGAACATTGACTTCTTT
>DMYZ01000072.1:0-16100 GCA_003483565.1 Prevotella sp. | reverse complement strand
AAGTTAGTGAATATGCCACCTGCAAATTTAAGTCCACCAATACGTTTCTGATGAATGGCGTGGCTGCTGCATTCCATAAAGGCGTATTCGCATCCAGCTTCTACCATTTTAGATAAAAGTTCATTTAACTCAATAGGATCTGGTGTAGTGTGGTCTGCAGGAATTACTTCTCCGTCAATATAATTGCAGACCGTAGAAAGTAATCCACATTTATAGCCAAATTTTCTGAACATATTATATAATAAGGTGGCGATTGTTGTCTTGCCATTTGTCCCCGTTACACCTACCAGGATAAGATGACGTGATGGATCGCCATGGAATATTGTCGCAACTTTACCTACGGCATCTTCTGTAGATGCTACTTGGACATAGGTTACATCTTTTTGCCTGTCTTCAGGCATATCCTCAAGAAGAACAGCCTTTGCCCCCAGCCCTATAGCTGTTCCTATATAGGAATGCCCATCGGTTTGAGTACCTTTCATCGCAATAAACAGATGACCATCTTTTATTTTGCGTGAATCAATATTCACACCTGTAATCTCTGTTTCAACATCTCCGATAATCTGAATCGGTTTGATGTTTTTGAGCAATTCTTGTAATTTCATCTTATTTTATTTGTTATTTTAATTCAATATTAAAAGACATTTTTCTCCTTTTTTAATCTGGTGCCCAGCAGCGAGACTTTGTGAAGTCACTTTACCACGACCAATGATATTCGTCTTTAAGCCTCTGCTTTCCAGTAAGTATACGGCATCGCGTGCTCCCATGCCTATTACATTAGGAACAGTACCTTTAGAATAAGGATGTTCGCGAATGAGCGATACAGAGTGCTTACCGTTCATTTTGCTGCTTCCCCAAATAGGGTTTCCTTCAAGGTAAGAGCCTGACCAATTCGTATTGGTAGGGATACCTAGATGGGAGAGTACATAGTCGGCAGCTAATATATTACCGTTCATAACTTGAGGAACAGGTATTGATGTTGAATCTCTTGCATCCTTTACATCGAGCTTGAGATTCTGAGCCATAATACCTTCTGCAATATTATGGAATACCAGACCACTCATACCTCCTCCTGATGCAGGCAGACCGGATTTCTGAATGCAGACGATACAGCTGTATTTAGGCGCATCGGATGGAAAATACCCAGCAAAACTCAGCAAGTAATTGGTCCCTCCTGCTTTGTAGCCGACAGACCCTTTTGACATCTGGGCTGTTCCTGTTTTACCTGATACTTTAAAAGACGGTGAACCGGCCTTCTTTCCTAGTCCTTCACTGACAACTTGCTCTAGAATAGCTTGTATCTTCTTAATAGCAGATGGCTTGGCTATTTGTGGACGCATTACTTCTGGTGGAAAGTCCATAATAGTCTTACCGTCTTTTACTACTTTTGTAACAAATCTAGGTCTCATCATCTTCCCATTGTTGGCGATTGCATTGTATAAGGTCAGAATTGATATTGGAGGTACTTGAGTTACATACCCAATACTCATCCATGGCAGATCTGTACGACTCCAGTTCGTATATTGTCCATAACGGTTTTTATGAGGCATACGGATTCGTGCTGGAGTGGCTCCTGTGATAGGTATTTTGAGATCATCTCCCAGACCTATACGTAGAAGTCCTCTTACGAATTTCTCTGGGTTATTATGATAATGAATATCGATGATACGACTTACCCCTACATTTGAACTATACCACAGTGTCTGTGGTAGAGTAAGCAGCCCATAACCACCTTTGCGCCAATTCCAGTCTTTCATGTCTCTGCCATACATGTTCCAGACACCATCACCGGTTTCAACTTTATAGGTCGTGTCTACAACTCCATCGTCTAAGGCAACTAGCATAGAACCAGTCTTAAACACTGATCCCGGTTCAAGCAAATCGCTTACTGCATGATTGTGGATTTCACGATATTGTCCATCTACACATTTATCCATGTTGACGATTGCCTTAACATCTCCCGTTGCAACATCCATTACGATAGCGACACCTACATTTCCATTTATTTTTTTTAACTCGTCAATAACAGCACGTTCTGCCAGATCCTGCATGTTGACATCAAGTGTCGTTACAATATCGGCACCATCAATGGCAGGTTGGTCTGTAATGTTCAGAAATTTGTTTCTTACTTTACGACGGTGTACTATTCCATTTTTTCCACGTAAGATAGAGTCATAAGAGAGTTCTAGTCCAAACCTTGCAGAGTCTTTAGCTCCATACATTGAGCCGATAGTACGTCCGGCAAGTGATCCATAAGAACGCTTCCTGGCATTATATTCTTCAAAATGGAAGCCACTTTTGTAGGATGTGAGGCGAAATACAGGAAGATCTTTTACTTCTGTAAACGTGTTATAGTCAATACGTTTATCGAATATCGCCCAATTCCGACTTTGCTTTTTTCGTCCTGCTGCTAAATTCTTTTTGAATGTTGCTGCCGATTGTTCTGGAAAAATGCGATGCAGCCCCTGGCATATTTTGTCAATATTGGCATCCCAGAGTGAATCGTTTTTTGCATCTTTAAGGGCCTTAAAGTCCATGAAAACCTTAAACTCAGGTAGCGTGCTGGCCAATAACTGCCCATCACAACTTAGAATGTTACCTCGTGCAGGCTCAATGCAGACGCTATCTTTTTTTACACGGTCAGCTACTTTCATCCAATAATCATGCTTTGCTGTCATGATATAAAGAGCTTTCCCCAAGACCATAATAGCAATGGCCGTCATCACGAATGCGATAAACTTATATCTGGGTATTATTTTTTTATAGTCAAACTTACTCATCCCTGTCCGGTATATTTATAATATAAGGAGGTTGGCTGGCAATTTTAAGAACACTGTCCTTATTATTCTTCAGCATCTCTAATATATGGCTTTCACGACTTTTTTCTGTATACTGACTGCTTGTCGACAAAGCACGGTATTTGGCATTTTGCAGTTCTGTTTGCAGATTATCAATCTCAATCAAATCTTTTTGTACGCAATAACGATTGGATATATATATGATAACGATAAAGACAACAAGCATGATCAGCCATATTTGCCGGCGAATAGCCTGAGTTGTAAGAAGATCGCCACCAAGAATCTTACGCAAAGTAAACTTTGCAGAGAGAGGTTGTTCTTCTTCTGTAGCCTGTTGGACAAGAGCTTCCTTTAGGGATACATTGTTTTCTTTATTTATATCTCGTAAAGAAGGACCTTTTACAGATTTTTTATCACCTTTTTCGTCCTCTTCTTTAATATATACATTATCGTTATTCATATTTTCTCTGCAATTCTGAGTTTTGCGCTCCTGCTTCTTGGATTTTTTTCTAACTCTTCTTCGTTTGGTACGATCACTTTGTTATTGATCACTTTGTATGGTGAAGCTATCTTGCCAAAAAAGTCTTGTTGAATTTTTCCTTCTGGGTTTCCCGTCTTCATGACGTTCTTTACAATTCGATCTTCGAGAGAGTGATAGGTGATAATTGATAATCGACCTCCTGGGCGAAGCAGCTGGGTAGCAGCATTCAGCATCTCTTTGAGTGCAGTCATTTCATGATTGACTTCGATACGAAGTGCCTGGAAAAGACGTGCCATATCCTTTTTTTCTCTTTCATGTTTAAAGAGGGATGCTGTTGCGTTAAGAAAGTCTTGCGTAGTTTCTATTTTGTGTTCGCTACGGCTTTTTACAAGTATGCTGGCTATTCTTCGGCTGTTTCTGAGTTCACCGTAGAGATAGAACACATCAGCAAGTTTATCTTCTGGATACGTGTTTACTACATCGGCTGCAGTTATGTCAGCCTGTTTGTTCATTCTCATGTCGAGAGGAGAATCAAAACGGAATGAGAAGCCACGGTCTTTGTCGTCGAAATGATGTGAGGATACACCGAGGTCTGCAAGTAATCCATCAATATGATAAATATGATAGTAATGCATCCAGTTTTTAAGATATCTGAAGTTGGACCTTACAAATGTAAAACGTGGATCGTCTATAAAGCGATGTGCTTCGTCATCATCTTTTGATTCATTTTTGTAGATGTTGTTTTCTGCATCGGCATCTTGGTCAAAACTGTAGAGATGAGCATCTTTATTCAGCAATGATAGTATTTTACATGAGTGCCCGCCGCCACCAAAGGTGACATCAATATAGATACCCCCCGGTTGGATATTCAATCCGGAAATGCTCTCTTCGAGCAATACAGGTACATGATATGTTTCTGAAGTTTTAATCATTCTTCTTTTATTCTTTTTCCATGTCTGTGGTTTCACTGTAGCGTGATTGGACTTCGCCTTTCTTGTCATTCCCTGAACTCATGATGTCTTGAAGTCCTTTGCTGAATTTTTCTTGTGGTAACATTTGCTTATCATATTCTTCGTTGTTCCATATTTCAATATTGTCCCCCATACCTAAAAAACGAATACTTTGTTTTAGGTTTGTAGCTTGAATATGGCGCTTGGAGATAAGAAAACGACCATTACTATCGAGTGAAACTTGTTCTGCATCGCTAATAAATTGTCGGAATAGTTGCTGTTGTTGAGCATCCCATCGGTTCAGTCTTGATCTTAATAGATCTATTTGCTCAATCCAAGTGGATTCAGGATACAAAATAAGACAAGATTGGAATACATCTTTACGTACCACAAGTGTTTCTTCACCATTTGCGGAGAGAATTTTACGAAATGTAGCAGGGAGGAAAGCTCGTCCCTTTGTATCTATCTTAGCTTCTATATTACCCAAAAAGCGCATGCGTACATCTTTATATAAGATGCGCCAAAGTTACATAAAATTCCCCATATATCTCCACTTTTCCCCACAATTTTTAAAAAATCAATTACAATAGATCCTTTTGAACTATTGAATTTGTTTATTGAATGAAAAAAAACAAGTGAATTTTAAATAATCAGCTCGATGTTTTAACTGTATAATAGTTTACATAATATTATAGCATAAGATTATTGCTATGCTGTAATTTGGTACCTCTTCAAATGTGTGGTTTGTTGATATTTCCTTTTTTATCGATGTTATTTAATTTATTTATTCCTTTAAGGGTAGGAGAGTATTTTAAATGAAAAAAGAATTTTTTAATAAAATATATGTACAAATGTATTTATATATAATAATAGGTGAATGTTATTACGACAATTTTTTTTGCGATAAAAAGGATAAAAGTAATGTCATGATATTGAAACATGAATGGTTGTAAAATTATAAATCCAGCTATCGTATCATTAATATTGAAATACATCTGTAGTAAATAATTTATGTGAAAAATGATTTTTCTGAACTTTTTTGGTCTAAAAAGTAATTTATTTGAAAAACTTCTATTATTTTTGCATGGAGTTAGTATTGTATGATGAATGAAGAAATAAGGAAAACGGTAGATATTGATAAAATCTTATTTAACAAGATGGGAGCTAAGGCTAAATACGTTCCACGTTTTTTGGTCTCTGGTCTTAAGCATCTTGTGCATGAAGATGAAGTCAACCAGTTCCTTTGGGAATCCAGAAGCCTCGCAGGTACAGAATGGCTGGAGGCATGTGTCCACTACTTAGATATGAATCTACAGATAGAGGGCTTGGATAACCTTCCTGATAAAGATGATGGTAAACTTTACATTTTTGTGTCCAATCACCCTCTGGGCGGTGCTGATGGCGTGGCTTTAGGCTCCTTAATTGGAAAGCATTATGATGGTAAATTCAGGTATCTGGTCAATGATTTACTGCTTTATCTTCCGGGGCTAAAACCTGTAAGCATTGGTATTAATAAAACGGGAAAAGAAAGTCGTAATTTTCCTTTGATGGTAGAGGCGGGTTTTCAAAGTGATAACCATATGCTTATGTTTCCAGCAGGACTTTGCTCAAGAAAAATCAAAGGTCAAATTCACGATATAGCTTGGACAAAAACTTTTGTTAGCAAGAGTATAGAATACCATCGTGATGTAGTGCCTATTCATTTTGAAGGACATAACTCCAAATTCTTTTATTGTTTTGCCAATATCTGCAAGATGCTACATTTCAAATTCAACTTTGCAATGTTGCTTCTTGTCAATGAAATGTACAAGAATCGTCACCAGTCATTTCGTATTTCCATAGGAAAATCTATCCCTTGGGAGACTTTCGATAAGACTAAAACCCTTAAAGATTGGAGTAGATGGGTGGAAGATAAAGTTTACGAATTATAACCGAGCTTTGATTATGAGTCTGTTTCATAGTCATGCTATTATACTATATATAAAATGGAAGAAGAGATAATTCAACCAATTGACAAAAAAATTCTGAAAGAAGAACTGACTTCAGAAAAGCAGCTCCGAACAACCAACAAAAGTCATAATGAGATATACATAGTGACTTCTAATGATTCTCCTAATGTAATGAAGGAGATAGGCCGATTACGTGAGGTTGCTTTCCGTACTGCAGGGGGCGGAACGGGCAGGCCAATGGATATTGATGAATTTGACTTGGGCCCAAACTGTTATAAACAGCTAATTGTTTGGAATCCTGAAGCTAGTGAAATTATTGGAGGTTATCGATATCTGCTTGGTTCTGATTGGCATTATGATGAGAATGGGCAGCCTCTTTTAGCGACTAGTGATATGTTCCATTTCTCTGATGAATTTATCAAGGATTATGCTTCTTATACAGCTGAACTTGGTCGTTCTTTTGTGTCTCTTGATTATCAAAATGTACGTAAAAATACTAAAAGTATTTTTGCGCTTGATAACTTATGGGATGGCTTGGGAGCACTTACTGTCATCAATCCTAATTTGAAATATTTTTTTGGTAAGATGACGATGTACCCTTCATATATCCGTGAGGGAAGAGATATGATACTTTATTTTTTGAAATTGTATTTTGAGGATAAGAATAATTTGGTTATTCCCATAAAACCGTTGAAGATTGATACTCCGATAGAGAAATTAAAGACAATTTTCAATGGCAATGATTTTAAAGATGATTATCGTATACTTAATCATAAGATACGTAAACTAGGGTATAATATTCCTCCATTGGTTAATGCTTATATGAATCTTAGCCCTACGATGAAACTTTTTGGGACAGCAATCAATTATGGATTTGGTGACGTAGAGGAGACGGGTATACTTATAGCTATTGATGAGATCTTTGAGGAAAAGCGCGTCCGGCATATAAATAGTTTTATCAAAGAGCATCCTGAAGCTCTGAACCTCACTAGTGGCGTGAATAATATTATTTATAAAGAAGAAAAATAAAAAAGGTTAGTGATCCTTGACAATGATAATTCTGTTGTAATCTTTGTTCGCAGAAAAATTATAGGAATGGACTTTGGCACTTTTTAGTTTTTATACAATTGGCAGGCTAATGCCATTTATTTTTTGATAAATATCCAAAGCATAGACATCTGTCATGCCACTGATATAATCGAGAATAGCCATGATACGTGTTTCCATATTTTCACTGTGGATGGCGTACTGGCTGCTTACTCGTCTGATAAGTTGTTGAGAATAGAATTTTTTAGGCTCCTTTGCAGCATCAGCAAAGGCTTCCATAAGGGTCTCTAATATTTTATAACCTGATAGCTCGATATCTAAAACGGGCTTACTATGGTAGATCTTTTCGTAAGCAATTTCTTCACAATTTTGATAAGCTTGTCTTACGTTGAGAGTGGCATTTTGTATGAGACTGCCTTTAAAATGTCCTGCAAGAATCTTATCTTCATTATTTACAAAGGTGTCGACACATTCTTTTTCAAGTTTCCCAATAGCACATGCTCGCATATATACTATCTTTTCATTTTCATCAGTAACACCTTCCTCGTTGATCTTATCTTCGATTTGTTGTTGCGCATTTTTGTCAAAGAAGCCAAGGAGTAATTGTCTGGTTTCTTCATAAGTAAGAATTTTGAGCTTATGCGAATCCTCAATGTCCATAATTTCATAGCATATGTCATCGGCAGCTTCTACAAGGTAAACTAGAGGATGCCGGGCGTAGCGAAGGGGCTCTCCAGATTTGCTCTCGCAAATAATACCTAACTCATCAGCAATTTTTTTATAAGTTGCCTGTTCTGTATGGAAAAAACCGAATTTGCCGTGTTCGCCAGCCAGGCTACTTGCAAATGGATATTTTACGATACTAGCCAGCATTGAGTATGTCATGACAAACCCACCTTCTCTTCGTCCGTTGAACCGATGGGTAAGAAGACGGAATGCATTGGCATTCCCTTCGAAATGTGTAATGTCATTCCAGAAATCTTCACTTAATTTTTTCTTTAAATTTTTACCATTTCCTTCAGAGAAGAATGTTTGCATAGCTTTTTCTCCAGAATGTCCAAAAGGAGGGTTGCCCATGTCATGGGCCAGGCAAGCGGCACTTACAATTGTTCCTATTTCTTCGAAAAGTGTATTGTTAAGTTCAGGATGCTTTATTTTTAGTTTTCGGCAGACATCGTTACCTAGACTCATTCCTAATGAAGATACTTCAATACTGTGAGTAAGTCGGTTATGTACAAAGATGCTGCCAGGTAAAGGAAAAACTTGTGTCTTATTTTGCAGTCTTCTGAAAGGTGCAGAATAGATAAGCCGATCGTAATCTCTTTTGAATTCCGATCGATCGTCATGGCGCTCAGCATGTTTGTGCTCTTGCCCCAGTCGTTTATTAGAAATAAGTTGTAACCAGTTCATAACGCAAAAGTAATCTAATTTTGGCTAATTTGTAGCTTTTTAGAATGAAAAATGCTGGAATGTTAGGATAAAACGTTATTTTTGCATTTAAATCAATAAAACTATCTTTCTATGATTCAAGTAAAAGTCGTCAATCGAGGAAACCAGCAATTACCAACCTATGCTACAGCGCAAAGTGCAGGCTTGGATCTTCGTGCTAATATAGATGAGCCGGTGATGCTTCATCCTATGGAGAGAAAACTTATTTCGACAGGACTTCATATAGCGCTTCCTGAAGGGTTTGAGGCACAAGTCCGTCCCCGCTCTGGTCTTGCTCTGAAGCATGGCATTACGGTGTTGAATTCTCCAGGAACTATTGATGCTGATTACCGGGGAGAGATAATGGTACTTTTGATTAACTTTTCTCAGGAAAATTTTGTTATTAATAGTGGTGAGAGGATTGCTCAGATGATTATTACAAAATTTGAACAAATAAAGTGGAATGTGACTGATTGTCTTGATGAAACAGAAAGAGGTCAGGGCGGTTATGGGCACACGGGGGTAAAATAAGCAATAGTGCTGTTTGTTTCGAACCAATAATATAAGGAAATGAAATATAATTTGAAATATAAATTCTCAGTGACGCTGGTCGCAGGTATGTTAACCTTGCCTGTTCTTTCGGTTTGGGCAGGACATCGAAAGACAATTCCTTCAACTGGAACGCCTGTAGCAGAACTTTCTCCCAACGATCAGAAAAAGTATAATTACTTTTTCATAGAGGCTTCGAGGCAGCAAAATGCCGGTAACTATACGTCAGCCTTCAATTTGTTGCAGCATGCTTTGCGTCTTAATCCTTTCGGAGCTGAGGCTTATTATTTTCGTGCAATGTATTTTTCCCAGCTAAAGAATGATTCTCTTACACTTGTAAACCTTGAGAAGGCGGCAACTCTCAATCCTGATAATTCAACTTATCTAGAAAGGGTCGCGCAATATTATATAGGTGCCCAGGACTATGCTAAGGCTATTGAAAAGTATGAAGAACTTTCAAAGATGGATTCTGAGAATATTGATTATCTTAAAATTCTTATCCAGCTTTATAACCAGCAGAAAAATTACGACAAGATGATTGCTACGATTAATCGTCTTGAGACTGTGCAGGGAAGCAGCGAAGACATTACCTTGAGCAAAGTGAAGGTTTATGAAATGAAAAACGACAAGAAGGCTGCTTATAATGAATTAAAATCTCTTGTGGATAAACATCCGTTTGACAATAATTATAAGGTGATGTTTGCCAATTGGTTAATGCAGAATAATCGTCTTAGCGAAGCCTATAAACTCTTTACAGGTGTGCTCAATGAAGAACCTAATAACGCTTATGCTCTTTCGTCAATGTATGATTACTACAAAGCGATAAACGAAGATACGCTTGCCAATAAGCTGATGGTGAGACTGTTGGAGAACCCTAAGACGGATAATAATACTAAACTTAATTTCTTAAAGCAGGCTATTCAACAAAGTGAACAGGTTGATGGTGATTCCCTTTATATTTTAGGTCTCTTTGATAAAGCACTTTCTAGTCCACAGATAAATGGAGATATTGCAGAATTACGAGCTGCCTATATGAGTTTAAAAAAAATGCCAGCTGATTCACTTGATAATGCTTTGAAAAAAGTATTAAGTATTGCACCGGATAATACGGGAGCAAGAATCCAGCTTATACAATCTTATTGGGCTAAGAAAAATTTTGAGAAAGTTATCGATTTAAGTAAAGTCGGGACTGAATATCATCCTGATGAAATGGCTTTTTATTATTTTGAGGGTCTTGCCTATTACCAACAAGATAAACATGATGAAGCCCTCGATGCTTTCCGAAGAGGAGTTACGGAGATAAACCCACAGAGTAATTCAAATATTGTGTCTGATTTCTATGCTATTATGGGTGACATCCTTCATCAAAAGGGAATGACGAAGGAAGCTTTTGCTGCTTATGACAGTTGTCTACAGTGGAAGGAAGATAATGTAGAATGTTTGAACAACTATGCTTACTATCTGAGTGAAGAAGACCTAAGCCTCCCTAAAGCAGAACAGATGAGCTATCGTACCATTAAGGCAGAGCCGAAAAATTCGACATTTCTTGATACTTATGCATGGATTCTTTTTAAACAGAATCGTTATGCAGAGGCGAAAATTTATATAGATCAGGCACTGAAAAATGATACGGATACTACAGCAAGTGCTGATATATTAAAACATGCTGGTGATATCTATGCTTTAAATAACCTGAATGATAAGGCTGTTGTCTATTGGCAAAAAGCTATGAATGCCGGTTGCACAGACAAGATCTTACCTAAGAAAATAAAATTGAAGAAATATATAAAAGAACGAAAATAGCGATGAAATCGATTAAAATTTGTGTTTTTGGCTTCTGCTTTATGATGCTTTCAGCTTCTTGCAGTGCTAAGCATGTGTTGGTTAGAGACAGCCAGATCAAAGATACGGTAAAGACTCAATCTTCTTCTGTTGCTCCTTCTAATGCTCTTTTGATGTTGACGTTTGCCCGTAAAGTCTATGATGCTCAAGTCTATTCTTCGAATATAACAGGAAGTATGACCTTTAATCTTGTTGCCGGAGATAAGAATATCACGGTGCCAGGTTCTTTGCGCATGCGCAAGAACCAGATTATTCGCCTCCAACTTTTCATACCTTTATTAGGTACAGAAGTAGGAAGAATGGATTTTACACCTGATTATGTCCTCATTGTCGATCGTATACATAAGCAATATATAAAAGCAGACTATAACCAGATAGATTTCCTTAAGAAGCAGGGTATTAATTTTTATTCTCTTCAAGCCCTTTTCTGGAATCAGCTTCTTGTACCGGGTAAAGATAAACTCTCAGATTCTGATCTTAAGGACTTTAATGTCAATCTTAATGAAAAGAATCAAAATGTGCCTCTGATCCTTCAAAAAGGACAGATGAACTACTGTTGGGAAGCCGATAAGACTTCTGGAAAAATTAATAAGGCAACGATTACTTATAGGGATAGTAAGTTTGGTACATCACGCCTAAATTGGAATTATTCTGACTTTGCTAATGTGGGAGTCAAACAATTTCCTGCTACACAGGTTTTTGAATTTGTTACGGATGCTTCTAAGCAAGTTCGGAAAGTCAAGGTCTCTATTGAAATGGATAAGGTGGAAACAGATAGTGACTGGAGTACAGAGACACAATTATCATCAAAATATACACAGATTGATGCTCAGGATGCTCTGGGTAAAATTATGAATATGTAAATGAAAAGACTTCTAATTTTTCTGTTGACACTCATCTTTTCTCTTGCTCCTTATGCACAGAAAAGACAACAACGTAAAGCAATCAAGATTGTAAGGACTGTTCGAAAAGAAAAACGGGCTTCCAAAACAGGTTACACTAATTCTTCCATTCGTAGTCTTCGCAATCAGAGAGCTGCTATACAGAAAAAAATACGAGAGCAGCAGGCTGCTTTGAAAGCAAATCAAATTGATGTTGAGCAACGTTTGCAAAAGCTTCTTTCCATTAATAGCGAAATAGACGAGAAACAACAGAATATAGATGGCATCCAGAAGGATATTCATCATATTGAAGGGAATATTGGCCTTTTAAGAAGTCAGCTGAAAACACTAGAGCAACAGTTGCGTGATCGTAAGGAAAAATATATTAGATCGATGCGCTATATGACTCGTCATCATACCATACAAGATAAGCTGATGTTTATATTTAGCGCTAAAAATTTTGCTCAAATGTATCGCCGTTTCCGTTTCATTCGTCAATACGCTGCTTTTCAGAAAGCACAGGGGGATATGGTTCGGATCAAACAGGCAGAGGTCTTAGCTAAACATCAACAGTTACAGCAGGTAAAGGGACATAAGAATGTTCTATTGTATAAAGGACGAGTTGTTAAGGGAGAACTTGAAGGTAAGAAGACAGAACAGCAGGGCGTGGTTGCCAGTTTACAGTCTCAGCAGAAAACTATTCAGAAAATCATTTCTGACCAGCAGAAGAAGGATGCTATGCTTAATGCACAAATTGATAGAATAGTTGCTCAGGAAGTAGCCAAAGCTAAGGCAAGAGCTCTGGCTGAAACAAAACGGAAAGTTGCTGCTGCAGCCGCTGCAAGGCAGAGAGCTGCAGAATTAGCTAAGAAAAGGGCTGTAGCAGAGGCTGCTGCAAAAGAAAACGCTCGTCATATAGCAGAAGCTAAAGCCCGTGAAATCCAGCTGAAGGCACAAGCAGAGGCTGCTCGTAAGGCTGCTGAACAGGCCGAAAGGCAACAGATGGCTGCAGAAGCAAAGAAAAAAAATGCTGCAGAAGTTGCAGCTAAGGTTGCTGCAGAACAGGAAGCAAGGGCTCAACAGGCGGCAAGAGCTGCTCAGTCTGTTCGTGAAGCTGCAGAACGTAAGGCTGCGGCTGATGCTGTCCGTGATAATAAGGCTATTGCAGAAGCAAAGGAAAATGCTCGAGAAGCTGAAAATCTTTCGACTGTAGATCGTATGATGAGCAATGGCTTTGAAGAAAACAGAGGGCGTTTACCTATGCCAATTACAGGAGACTATCGTATTGTAAGTCATTTTGGGCAGCATAGTGTGGCAGGATTGAACGGTGTGACGCTTGATAATAAAGGCATCAATATTCTTGGTCATTCTGGTTGCCAGGCAAGAGCAATTTATGATGGCGAAGTTTCTGCAGTATTCGGTTATGCCGGGACCTGGGTTGTGATGGTCCGTCATGGCTCTTATATTTCTGTTTATTGTAACTTGAGATCTGTGAATGTTCATCGCGGTCAGCATGTCAGCACACGTCAGGATCTGGGTACTGTTGGTACTGATAATATTCTTCAGTTTCAGCTGCGTAAAGAGACAGCCAAGCTTAATCCGGAAGTGTGGTTAGGAAGGTAAAACGAATTATTCAATAGATTTGCCATCCAGAAGATTAGCATATTGCTGGATGGCATTTCTTATTTCATCTATTTTGATGAATTCATCAGCGGAATGACTCCTGCTTGATTCCCCTGGACCTAGCTTGAAAGAAGGAAAACTCATGAGAGACTGGTCACTTAAGGTGGGAGAACCAAAAGGGACCATTCCTATGCTTATGCATCTTTTAATCAAAGGATGCTCAGGATCTATCCTTGAGGATTTCAAGCGGAAAGAATGAGCATGACATTCACTTTTTGTATGTTGGTCGATGAAATGGAATACTTCTTCATTATCATAAAATTCATTTGTGCGGACATCAACAAGCATCGTGCAGGTATCTGGAATAACATTATGCTGAGTTCCTGCATGAATGACGGTAACGGCCATCTTTGTCGGGCCGAGGAAAGGACTTGTTTTCTGAAATTTGTAGTTACGGAACCATTCCAAATCGCTTAAAGCTTCATAAATAGCATTGATTCCTTCATCTCTGGCAGCATGTCCACTTTTTCCATGTGCAATGACATCAAGTACCATCAGGCCTTTTTCTGCAATAGCCGGTTGCATATTTGTTGGTTCTCCGACGATAGCAAGGTCTATTTTCGGCAGCAAAGGCAAGGCTCGGCTAATACCATTTATGCCTGAGATTTCTTCTTCTGCAGATGCAAGATAAATATAGTTGAATTTTTGCGGTTTTAGAGAGAGAATTCTAAATAGTTGTAGTAAGGATACGAGTCCCCCCCCACAGTCATTACTTCCCAGACCATAAAGGATATCACCATCTAAAGTAGGATTAAATGGATCCCTGCTCCATGTCGCAGCCGGTTTGACGGTATCAATATGGGCATTGAGAAGTAAAGTCGGTTTATTGTCATTCCAGTCTTTGCTGATAATCCAGGTGTTATTGGCTTCAACATTACCGTTGAATCCATATTCTTTGATTTGCTCCCTTATTACACGGGCTGCATCTGCTTCAGACTTGCTGACAGAAGGAGTAGCGATGAGCTTCTTTAGAAGTTTAACTGCATCTTTAGTGTATTCTGTTATTTCCATCATGCAGACAAACTTACTTATTTTTTTTGAAATAGCTTTCTTTAGAGTTGAAAATATAAATGAAATTAGTAATATTAAGTAGTTTTATGAAAATTATTTGTCGGCACAATAAAATGAAAAAACGATAAGCTGTAGGAAATTTTCACTTTTAATTTTGTTCTTTTGTTTATTTCTGTTATCTTTGCAATATTTAAACAAAACAATTATGCAAACGAGATGTCATCTTTCTGTGCTCATTCACGAACAGGCTAAAAAACATGGTGATCGTCCTGCCTTAAATTTCAGACAGTTTGGTAGCCTTGAATGGAAGACTGTATCTTGGAATCAGTTTTCTTTACGCGTTAAGCAAGTAAGTAATGCATTCCTCAATTTAGGCATAAAGCCTCAGGAAAAAATAGCTGTATTCTCTCAGAATTGTATTCAGTACCTTTATACAGATTTTGGAGCCTATGGCGATAAGGTAATTTCTATACCATTTTATGCTACAAGTAGTGAGCAGCAGATACAGTATATGCTTAATGATGGTGAAATTCGTTTGCTCTTTGTTGGAGAACAAGAACAATATGATAAAGCTCACCGCATATTTGCATTGTGCCCTTCTCTTGAACGTATTGTTATATTTGATCACAGCGTTCGTATTAGTACACATGATCCAAACGCTCTCTATTTTGAAGATTTTATTAAATTAGGAGAAAATCTTCCTCGTCAATCGGAAGTGGAAGAGCTTTGGAAAGAAGCGTCTTATGATGATATCTGTAATATACTTTATACAAGTGGGACAACTGGTGAAAGTAAGGGTGTCGTCTTGACATATAGTCAGTATGATGCTGCTCTTGAAGGTAACCATAAGGCGGTTCCTGTTGGAGAGAACGACAGGGTAATCAACTTTTTGCCTTTTACTCATGTCTTTGAGCGTGGTTGGACATATCTTGTTTTGAGTGAAGGTGCCCAACTCATCATAAATACCTATCCGAAAGAAATTCAGGAAAGTATGCGTGAAACCCATCCTACATGTATGAGTTCTGTACCTCGTTTTTGGGAAAAGGTATATATAGCTGTTAAGGCGAAGATTGATTCCTCCAATCCTATACAGAAGCGAATATTTGAAAAAGCATTGGCTATTGGGAGAAAGAGAAATGTTGAATACAAAGCTCGAGGCAAGTGGGTTCCTGCTCTCCTCGAGGTACAATATCAGCTGGTTAACAAGACGATATTAAGCCTTGTCCGTAAACAGTTAGGTCTGGAACATCCACATATTTTCCCTACGGCAGGTGCGTATGTATCACCGGAAGTGAAGGAATTTATTCATTCTATTGGTATCTTCATGATGGTGGGCTACGGTCTTACCGAGAGCCTTGCTACTGTATCTTGTGATCGTGTTGACAAGCCGTATTCTATGAATTCTGTAGGACGTCCTCTTGATGGAATTGACGTGAAAATAGGCGAGAATGATGAAATTCTTTTGAGAGGCAAGACCATTA
>DMYZ01000152.1 GCA_003483565.1 Prevotella sp. | reverse complement strand
GAAAAAATTACCACGAAAACATCTGCTGGCTTTACTTTTGGCCTGTTGTTTCAGCATATCTGTTTTTGGTCAGCAAGTTTCTTTGAATGTCAGGAATGTATCTGTTAAGACGGCTATAGCTAAGGTCGAAAAAATTACAGGTTATTCATTCATTTTAGGATCAACTAAAGTCAATACAGGAAAGATCATCAGTGTTAGTGCTAATAATGAGCCTTTGAAAGAGGTTGTAGATCAGATTCTTGCTGGGCAGAATCTGGACTATGAAATCACAGGTAAGTCTATTATTGTCAAAGACAGACATTTGGTGATGGGAACACAAATACGTTCTAACAAAAATAATTTATTAGAACATAAGTTGGTTGGACATGTTTATGATGCTGATAATAATGAGCCTTTGATAGGGGTTACCATTAAAATAAAAGGAGAAAAAGGAGGTGCCATTTCTGACCTTAATGGAGAATATCAAATTAATGTGAATAGTAGATCAGAACTGGTTTTTTCGTATGTCGGATATAAAACGAAAAGTGTTTTAGTGGGAGATTTGGGCATATTGGATGTTAAAATGGAATCCGATAACCAGATATTAAATGGAGTAGTGGTTGTAGGTGCAGGAACTCAGAAAAGGATATCTGTGACGGGTGCTATTACTTCTATTGGAGGAGGCGAACTTAGAGCTCCAAGTGCTTCTTTAACTAATAACCTTGCTGGTCAGTTAGCAGGAGTTATTTCTATGACGAGCAGTGGCGAACCTGGTTCAGCTTCGGATTTTTATATTAGAGGTGTTGGAACATTTGGCGGGCGTGCAACTCCTCTTATTTTATTGGATGATGTGGAAATTTCTGCTAATGATCTAAATAATATTCCAGCGGAATCCATAAAAACGGTATCTGTTTTAAAAGATGCCTCTGCCACTGCAATTTATGGTGCTCGTGGTGCTAATGGTGTAATGCTAATTACTACTAAACAAGGAAGTGAAAATACAAAAGCTCAAATTCATGTTACAGTTGAAAATTCATGTTTGAAACCCACAAAAAAATTGCAATTTGTAGATGGCGCGCGGTATATGGAATTATATAATGAAGCAGATTTAGCGCGTACGCCAAATGCAACTCCACGATATTCACAGACAGATATAGAAAATACGCGTAATCATGTAAATCCATATCTTTATCCAGATATAGATTGGTATAAACTGTTGTTTAAAAATTCGAATATGGATCAACGTGTCAATGTAAATATTCAAGGAGGAGGTTCGCGAGTTACATATTATATGAGTTTGCAGGCAAATCATAATACGGGCTTACTACGTATACCCAGCTATGGACCGTTTAAAAATAATATTAATCAGTGGAGATATGTATTTCAAGATAATATATCCTATAAAGTATCTCCTACAACGAACATAGAATTGCGTATGAATACTCAGATTGGCCAAGACCAAGGGCCGGGAACACGAGTTACTTCTCTCTATTATGACACTTATGCCGTTTCTCCAGTTGAGTTTCCCGCATTATTTCCTGCTGAGGAGGGAGATAAACATCTTCGTTATGGTAATGCGTTTAAGAGTGGTTCGACTTTATGTACAAACCCTTATGCTGAAATGTTGAGTTCCTTTGCCCAGGATAATACGAGTACAATCAATACGTCTTTACATTTAATGCAAGATTTGGGCTTCCTCACAAAAGGTCTGGATGTATCCGTTTTGGTAAATTGGAAAAACTATTTTAGCACTTCTTATGGTGAATATATGACTCCTTATTTTTACCGTGTTCAAGACGGTAGTTGGGATCCTTCTCAAAAAGTTACGGATACGACAAAATATAGTTTGGAACAGTTGCAATTAGGCAATGACTATATTAATCAGGATTCTTCTCCCAGCCGTTATGGTGATAATACCTTTTATTTGGACGGACGTGTTAATTATCATCGATCTTTTGGTTCGCATACCATATCGGGTTTATTGATGTATATGATGCGGGAGTATAGAGATGCTGTCTTGCCTCATCGTAACCAAGGTTGGTCTGGTAGGCTTACATACGATTACGAAGATAAGTATCTGGCAGAATTCAATTGCGGATATAATGGTACAGAACGTCTGGCCAGTGGACATCGTTTCGAATTTTTCCCAGCTATGTCATTGGGCTGGGTTATTAGCGGTGAAAATTTTTGGAAACCAATTTCTAAATATATAGATTTTCTCAAATTAAGAGGTTCTTATGGACTAGTAGGTAATGATGAAACAGGTGAGTATGAAGATGGAGTCCAACATTTCTTGTATATTAATGCTGTTAAAACGAATGTAGGCCGAGGCGCATGGTTTGGATCTGCTCATACAGCCTATTGGGGAGGCGCCGTACAAGCTTATGCTGTGGAAAATGCTCATTGGGAACGCGTGAAGAAATTCGATGTAGGTGTTGATATGAATTTATTTAACCAGATTGATATTGTATTCGATTATTTTCATGATAAACGTGATCGTATCTTGATGCAACGTGCCACATGGCCTCAGGTATTAGGTTATGGCTATGTTTATACAAGTTATAATGATTGGCCTTTAACCCCTTGGAGTAATATTGGTAAAGTAGATAATAAAGGATTTGAGTTGAGCGTAAATTGGAAAAAACAAATAAGAAAAAATTTCTCATTTGAATTTCGAGGTAATTTCTCATACAATAAAAACAAATATGTTAATAAAGATGAACCAAATTATCCTTATTCGTGGCAATTACAAAGGGGTAAACCTTTAAGTGCTACTTATGGTTATATCGCAGAAGGTTTATTTAAAGATGAACAAGAAATAGCGACAAGTCCAGCCCAAACCAATTTTGGTAGTACTGTAATGCCTGGAGATATAAAGTATCGTGATGTGAATGGTGATGGAGTTATAAATTCTGAGGATAGGACGATGATTTCACCTTATGGATCAACTCCTCGTATACAATATGGATTAGGATTGGATGTTACTTATCGTAAATTCGATGGTGGTGTGTTTTTTACAGGATCAGCTAAACGTACGATAATGATCATGAATGATATGTCTCCATTTGGAGCTGTAATGGGTAATGGAAATAATAATGTGTTGAAATTTATTGCAGATAATCATTGGACGGTTAGTAATCCTAATGAAAATGCTAAATATCCACGTTTAGGATTAAATGGGACTTATACTGGTAATAATTTAGTTTCTAGTTCATACTGGGCTCGTAATGGTAGTTTTATACGATGGAAGACATTGGAAATCGGTTATTCGTTTCCACATTGCCGTGTATATTTTAGTGGTGACAACTTAGCCGTTTGGAGTCCTTTTAAACTTTGGGATCCGGAGTTGTCATGGAATTCTTATCCATTACAGCGCACATTTAATATTGGTGCTCAATTAAAGTTTTAACATGATAAAAAAAATGAATATGAAAATATTAAAATCAATCATCAATTTTGCTAAGATGATGATTCCTGTTTGTTGCCTCGCTTCATGTAATTATTTAAATGTAGTACCTCCGGCGACAGCTGATATTCCAGATTTGGTTAAAGATGAACCAACTTGTCTTAATTGGTGCCTTTCTGATTATGAAGGTATATGGAGGGCATATTTCTATTCAGAATTTGAGACTTCTGTTGATGAATATGTATGGCCACGTAAATGGGGCATGCAGGGTTCGGTAGTATCGTGGAATCAACTGGGTACAACTTCTGAGAGTGCTACGGCAAGTGATCGCTGGGATCGATTCTGGGATAATATTGGCAAATGTAACCAATTTATTCAATTGCTGGAAAAATATCGTCCGGCTGATGTTACGGATGGCGAAATGAATCGTTGGATATCTGAAACAATATTTTTACGGGCATATTATCATTTCTTGTTATTAGAGGCCTATGGACCGATTCCTTTAATGGGGCATTATTATAGTGAAAATACACCGGCAAATGAAATTCCTGGACGTTCTCACTTTGATTGTTGTGTTGATTCTATTGCATCGTGGTATGATCAAGCTGCAAAAGGACTTCCAGCTACAGTAGATGATAACGAATTAGGACGAGCAACTTCTGTAGCTTGTAAGGCTTTGAAAGCACGTTTGTTATTATATGCTGCTTCTCCCTTATGGAATGGCTCATTTCCATATCCAAACTGGAAAAATAAAAATTATGAAACTCCGGGTTATGGTGAAGATTTAGTAAGCCATACTTATGATGTCAAAAAATGGCAACGTGCGTTAGATGCATGTAATGATGCAATCTCTCTTGCTATTGGAAAGGGTGAACGAAAGTTATATGATGTAACGGCTTCGGAACAACATCGTGAAAATCAGAATATGCCGTTACCTACTATTGCTAATGCTGATTCTTCATTTAGAAAGCATGTTATGTTAATGCGTTATTTAAATACGACAACTGAAGCGGATGGTAATCATGAAATTATTTTGCAAACTTATTACGATAGCTTTTGGTATGATCCATATCATTGGACGAGAATGCTGCCCCATGGTTTCGTGACTGTAAATGGAAAATCTCTTCCTGGACAGACTTCTCTTTCTGTACCTTTGTCAGTGATAGAGCATTTTTATACGAATAATGGTATGCTACCTGAAAATGATCCGAATTTTGTTCCAAAGTCAGAGTGGTTTCAATCGGCGGGCATTTCTGGGCGTAATGATGTGATTAATTTATGTAATTTTCGTGAGCCGCGTTTTTATGCGTGGTTAGGTTATGATGGCGGTGAATATGCCTCTAAACTTGCTAATGGTCAACCTTTAATTTTGCACATGAGGGATGCTAATACAAATGGGTATAATCCATCGAAATATGATGTCAGCTCTTTGACGGGATTTGTGGAAAAGAAATATATTGATCCAAATTTGGTGTGGTCCACTTCTGATGCTCAAAAACCTGGAAATTTAAGGCCAATAGCTGTTAGTGTAATTCGTTTGGGTGAACTATACCTAGATAGGGCTGAGTGCTATGCTGCATTAGGTGATGAGGATAATGCTTTAAAGGATTTGAATGTGATTCGTGAACGTGCTGGAGTCCCAGATTTAACAGATGCCATGATTAAAAGCAGTGGTATGTCATTAATGGACTGGGTTCGTAATGATCGTTTTGTTGAACTTTATGATGAACACCAGCGCTATTATGATTTACGTCGTTGGATGATCGCTCCTCAATTATTAAAGGCTGGTACTCGTGAAGGTTTGAATGCTGATGGAGTCGTAAATCCAACATTTGACCAGTTTAATCGACCTGTTAAAATTGATCAACCTTTCCAATGGAATGATCGTATGTATTTACTGCCTATAGAATCAAGCGAAATTTATAGTAACTCTCAATTGGTACAGGCTCCAGGTTATTAATTTTAAAGACAACTACAATGAAAAAATTTATTTTATATATAGCATTACTGGTAATAGGTGTTTTATTGACCACTTCCTGCAGCAATTCTGAATATGGTTTTGATAAATTATTCCCTGTTGAATACCATAAAGTCATGTTATTCAAAAATAGCGGTGCCCAGTATTTAAATTTAAATACTACTGAGGTTAATTATCAGGATTCTATTGTCGTTTTAAAAGCTGGCAGTGATCCATCACTGACTGCTAATGTAAAATTTAATGTCCTTAGTCAAACGGATCTTGATTCCGTCTATAATATACCGCAAGGATTAGACTACAGGGTAATTCCTTCTCAATTTTTTTCTTTCAATAATGGTCAGGAAATGTCGTTTGGAAGTAATGAAACGGGAAAGTATTTGGTTCTTTCATTAAATGCATATAAAATATACAATTATATACAGACAGATACGGCGGTTACTTCAAAAACGCAATATGTATTACCTCTTCAAATGGTAAGTTTGCATCATGATACGATCAGTTCTATAGGTGGAAAGTTACTGGATTTTATAACTGTTGAAAAACCGAGTATAACATTGCCGGTTGACTATTATTCAGCTATGAATTTTAAAACTCTTGATCTTAACTTAAATGCTTCTGTATCTAATTATGATCTTGCCAGTGACTTTACCTGCTCTTTTGATGAGTCGAAAAATGATAGCTTATTTAAGGTCTTTCAAGCCCATAATCCAAATTATCCTTGTATGATGATGCCCGCAGAAGCCTATGGCAAATTACCTGTATTAAATTTTTCTAAGGGGGATAAGACCGGTACGGCTTTGTTGACATTAAATCGTACTCCACTGCATAATGATGTTCATTATGTTCTTCCCCTTCTATTGAAGTCAACTAGTTTACAGAATACCGATTTAAGTTCTGATGCACAGTTTTTGATTATAACTCCTCCAACTTATGGGACGCAATGGATAGATGATGTATCTGCCTGGAAGCCTGTTTTTGATAATTGTGATCAAAAATCATGGACTCAATCATCTGGAGGTGATAATGCTGGTCCGTATGCACCTATAGATAATGATGTCAGCACCTATTGGCATAGTTGCTATAGTGCACCTATGTATACAAGTTATACGGGAACAAATGGTGCTGGTGATCGAACAGGTGGTGATTATGGTGATGATTATAATTATAATTTTACGGGCTATCATACTTGTGTAGCTAGAAGATTGCCAGGTAGTATATGCCTAATCTATGATATGCAAGAAAAATATTATGTAGTGGGTGTTAAAACTTTAAATCGTCCGTCCAATACGGACACTAAGTCTATTAATATATCTGTATCTCCTGATGATACTTTCCAATTCTTACCCGTAAAAAAGGGTGGCAATATAGAGGATTACAATAATCCGAGTTTAAACAACTGGAATTATCTTTTTACTCAAGTAAGGAATAAAATAGACAATTGGCAAACCATAACAATAGATCCAGCAACCATTACAAATCTTGATCAATTAAAAGGTCGTTTTATTAAATTGAGATTTATGGATTCTAACAGATCAAATGTGGTTAATTTAGCAGAATTCCGTGTGTTGGTTTTAGTATCTATTAATGGTGATCCTATAAAGTAGTTTAAATCTTATCATGCTGGTGCTATAGATTCAGATTTTCAAAAGAGTCGCGATTCATCCGTTTTATTTGATCTAAAGTTCTTTGATTACATTAATTAAATAAATTTAAATAGTTTATGAAAAAGTACCAATGTTTAGTCTTTCTTTTCGCATTGTTCCTTTGCTTTTCTCTGAAGGTGGAGGCACAACAAACTTTGGATAAGGAGAAATGTTTCGAATACGTATTCGGTGACAAAGTTAAACTAGATCCTATGATGGTAAAGAAGGTTTGTTCCGATCCTTCTGGTAAGCGATATTATGTAGACCGTAACGGTGATGGAAAACCGGAAGAGGTGTGGTATGTAGACGTAGATCCTCGTCATAGTGTTTCTAAACGTCCGATTCTGGTGCGTGCCATTGATCGTGATGGAGATATGCAAATGGGTGGGCAACCGGATTTTGACAGTGATCTATATATCGTCGATTGGAATGGAGATGGAAAGGTCGATGCTGTGATCGGTTACCAAGATTTAGATGGAGATAATGATGTCGATAGAATGGGTATTTACTATTTTGATCCAAAATATGGTTTGTGTGTTTGGTGGAGTAGTGATGACGGAGATGACAATCTTTTATGGTATGACGTTAATTATGCTTATGACCAAAGGGCATGTGAGCAAAAGACCAATTTTGGAGGAGATGAGACTTTTGACCATTTATATATAAAACCAGGTGATCAGCGATGGACTACTTTTTCTGAAAATCCATTCTGCTTTTTTGATCGTGATGGGGATGGTATCTCGGAGGAAGCCATTCGTTTAGTAGGCATAAAACAAACGATTCATTCTTTACGCTGGAGTTTTGACGTGGATAATGATGCTACAAAAGAGAATCCGCGTGATTATGATGTCTCTCTCAGCGCTATTGTGGGGGATAAGAATTCTGGACAGGATAATGAAAGTTCTTTGCAGTCTATTAAATATGGAGATGATATGTGTGAAACGGTTATGATAGAAGGTTATCCTGCCAAAATCATGAGGCGAAATGCAATGGTGCCATTTCTGCAAAAACAAGTCTGGTCACGTGAAATCATGACGTGGGATGAGAACGATTTAAATATTGCTTATGGTATTCCTGGTTACAATATAGAGCGCTGGGAAGGTGTGATTGCTGCAGAATCGAAGGATAGGGGGTATGAAATGCCAAGAGTGGGCGGACCTGATTGTGGGCCTTATAATAAACGTTATGAAATAGTGATGCATCCAAAAGCTCCGAACACCTATTATTATAGTGCAGGTGATAAAAGAATTCAT
>DMYZ01000154.1 GCA_003483565.1 Prevotella sp. | reverse complement strand
TTGATGCTGAGGCAGAACAGAATGGAAAAGATTAATAAGAGATATTTCATATTTAAAGGATTTAATTATTAAGTCTTTGAAAGGCTTTGGGCAAATAGTGTATGATATCGCTGGCGACAAGACTCTCTTTCCCAATTTCTTTTACAGCAAGGTCACCTGCCAGTCCATGTACGTACATGCCTAGTTTGCAAGCTTCAGCTTGATTATATCCTCTTGCCAGCAGCGCGGTAATAATGCCAGTAAGAATATCACCACTTCCGGCTGTTGCCATGCCACTGTTACCTGTAGGATTAAAGAAAACATTTCCGTCAGGCATGCAAAGTGCAGAATAGTGACCTTTAAGAATGATAAAAGCTTGCAAATGTTCTGCCATATCCAATGCTTTCTGCAGACGGTCGAAGGAGCCGTTGCTAATACCTCCTGCCAGTCGATCCATTTCCTTTGGATGAGGAGTAAAAATCGTACCAGGAGAAAGTTGTTGCATCCAGGCGCGATGATTAGCTAGAATATTTAGTCCGTCGGCATCGATGACTGTAGGGCAATTTGTCCGTCTTATTTGGGCAATGAAAGCGATAGCGGTATCTTCTACTGTTCCAAGGCCAGGCCCGATGCCCATGGCGTCGAAATGGTCAGAGTTGACAGGTTCTGAGAAATAAGTCTCTTCCTTATCCAATACCAATATTGCTTCGGGGACTTTAATCTGCATGATTTCGTAGTTTTTTCTCGGGGTCACCGTTATAATTTTACCCGCACCAGAACGCAGGCAAGCCTGTGAGGAGAAAATAGCAGCTCCTGCCATCCCAAAACTTCCAGCAACGAGCAGTGCATTGCCCATAGAACCTTTGTGTGCAAAATCCGGTCGGTGGCGAAGAAAAGCATATAGGTCCTTTTCTTCGAGAATATGATATTGGCAATCTGTTTCATCTATATATTCAGCAGAAAGCCGGATGTCAAGAACTTTTATTCTTCCCAGATATATCTGATTGTCGGCAAGCAGCATACATAGTTTCTTTTGCTGAATGGTCAGTGTCAAATCTGCTTTGATAATGTTGGAGCGAATGTTGAATGTGTTATCTTCACACATTAGTCCGGATGGGATGTCAATGCTGATGACCTTGCAAGGTGATTGGTTTACATATTTTACCAGCGAGGCGAAACCACCGGCAAGAGGTTTACCGAGACCGCTACCAAAAAGTCCATCAATGACTACACTGTTCTCATTAAGTTCAGGAGGATCAAAGTTGAGCGTGATTTCAGTAAAGCTCTTACATTTTTTTTTCTCAATCAGGCGTTGCTTGTTAGCAGAACATTCTTCGGAGAGATGGTTGTGAATGTTGAAGAGATATACTGTTACTTCATAACCGTTGTCGGTAAGCAGCCGTGCCACAGCCAAAGCGTCTCCGCCATTATTCCCTGGCCCGGCGAAAACCACCATAGGTGTCCTGTTGTCATATTCGTCCATGACAGCATGGGTGATGGCCCTGGCTGCACGTTCCATAAGGTTGATAGATGAAATAGGCTCATGCTCGATGGTATATCTGTCAAACTCTTGTATTTGATTGCTGGTAAAAATCTTCATATATGCAAAATTACGAAATTTATGCCAATGCGTATATCTTGTTTGGCATATTTTTAGTAATTTTGCGTCAAAATATCAAAATTCAAATCATGAGTATAGTAAAAATCAAGGACTTGACGTTTAAGACGTTTATCCCGGAGGAAGAAATTCAGAAGCATGTCAAGGAAGTAGCAGACAAGATTAACCATGATATGGCAGGCAAGAACCCATTGTTTCTAGCTGTCTTGAATGGCTCCTTTATCTTTGCGGCCGATTTGATGAGATATGTCACTATTCCGAGTGAGATCTCTTTCGTGAAACTTGCCTCTTATGAGGGAACTTCATCTACGGGTGATGTCCGGGAAGTCATTGGCCTTAATGTTGACCTAAAGGGGAGGACAGTGGTTATTGTCGAGGATATTATTGATACAGGTCGTACAATGGAGAGTATGATTGCTACATTGAAAGAGAAAAATCCAGATTCGATCCGTATCTGTACCCTTTTGGTTAAGCCAGGAAAATTACAGGCATCTCTCAATATTGATTATACAGCTATGTCTATTCCCAATGATTTTATTGTGGGTTATGGTCTTGATTATGACCAGCAAGGAAGAAATTTGAGAGATATTTATACTCTTGTCAGTGAAAAATAAACAACTACTCAATTAATCTAAAAAATAAAGATGAAGAATATCGTAATTTTCGGAGCCCCTGGTGCGGGGAAAGGTACGCAGAGCGATAAAATGATTGCTAAGTATGGGCTTAGTCACATTTCTACGGGAGATGTCCTCCGCAAGGAGATCAAAAATAAAACAGAGTTAGGAAAAACGGCTAAAAGTTATATTGATAAAGGACAGTTGATTCCTGATGAATTGATGATAGATATTCTGGCTCATGTGTATGATGGCTTTGGTAAAAATCATAAAGGAGTTATCTTTGATGGTTTTCCTCGTACTATAGCGCAGGCTGAAGCTCTGAAGAAGATGCTGGCGGAGCGTGGTCATCGCGTTGCTGCCATGATTGAACTTAGTGTCCCGGAGGAGGAACTGATGGCACGCCTTATTAACAGGGGCAAAATCAGTGGCCGCTCAGATGATAATGAAGAGACAATAAAAAAACGCCTGGATGTATATCATAACCAGACCGCACCTCTTATCAATTGGTTTGAGAAGGAAGGCCTTCATCACCATGTTGCAGGGTTAGGCACTGTAGACGAAATCTTTGCGCGTATAAGTGCTGTTATCGGTGCACTCGCCGATTAATTATTAATAAAGGAATATTTTGAATGTCAGAATCTAATTTTGTAGACTACGTAAAAATTTATTGCCGCTCTGGTAAGGGCGGTAAAGGATCCATGCATCTCAGGCATGTGAAATATCAGCCTAATGGCGGACCTGATGGTGGTGACGGTGGCCACGGAGGATGTGTTATTCTTCGGGGAAACCACAATTATTGGACTCTGCTTCATTTGAAGTATCAGCGTCATGTCTATGCTGAGCATGGAGGCAATGGTGGCCGTGATAAATGCCATGGTACTGACGGCAAGAATGTCTATATTGATGTTCCTTGCGGTACGGTGATATATGATGCGGAAACAGGCAAGTATGTTTGTGATGTGACTTATGACGGTCAGGAGGTTGTCTTGTTGAAAGGCGGAAGAGGCGGTCTGGGAAATTTCCAGTTTCGTACCTCTACCCGTCAGGCTCCCCGTTTTGCTCAGCCTGGTGAACCGGCACAGGAGATGACTGTGATTTTAGAGTTGAAGTTGCTGGCAGATGCTGGTCTTGTGGGATTCCCTAATGCAGGCAAGTCTACATTGCTTTCGGCATTATCCAGTGCTCGTCCTAAGATAGCCAATTATCCTTTTACCACATTGGAGCCTTCTCTTGGAATTGTCAGTTATCACGATAATAAATCATTTGTCATGGCTGATATTCCGGGTATCATTGAAGGGGCCAGCGAAGGAAAGGGACTTGGTTTGCGATTCCTCCGGCATATTGAGCGTAATTCACTTCTCCTTTTCATGGTACCGGGAGATACTGATGATATTAAAAGAGAATATGAAGTACTGTTGAATGAGCTGCAGAAGTTTAATCCGGAACTGCTTGACAAGCGTCGTATCCTTGCTGTTACCAAGTGTGATTTACTTGATGACGAATTGATGGAGATGTTGAAGACTACATTGCCGATTGATCTTCCTGTTGTGTTTATTTCTTCGGTAACAGGTTTTGGACTTGATGAATTGAAAGACGTCCTTTGGAAAGAACTTAACAGTGAGAGCAATAAACTTCAGGAGATCACGGCAGAAGATACTTTGGTTCATCGTGACAAAGATATGAAAAAATTTATCGAAGAGCAGGAAAAAGAAAGTGTTGATGTCGGCGATGATGAAGAGGATATGGGAAATGGCTCTGATGCTGTCGATGACTTGGATAATTTTGAATACGAATAAGATATAATTATTTTGAAACAGCCCAAATTAAAATATTATCAGTTAGGTGATAATGTTACAGCTTTTTCTTCTACCCGCCATGGTGGGGTGAGTAATGGAAATTATGGTGAGTTCAATATAAATGCTTTTTGTGGTGATCTGGAACAGAATATTTCTCAAAACAGAAATGCTTTGTGTACAGAACTGGGTATAGAAAATGATCATCTTGTCATGCCACATCAGACCCATGGCATAGAAAGCCGTGATATTGCAGAAGAATTTTTTACTCTTCCTACAGAGGTGAGAAAGATGCTATTGGAGGATGTGGATTGCGTGATGACGGATGTCAAAAATATATGCATTGGCGTTTCTACAGCCGATTGTATTCCTGTTCTCCTATATGATCCGGTACATCACACGGCTTGTGCGGTTCATGCAGGGTGGCGTGGAACTCTTAATCGTATCACTCATAAGGAGGTGCTTGAGATGAACCGTGTTTATGGTACCAGTCCTTCTGATGTCAAGGCTGTTGTCGGACCGGGTATTTCGCTTGAGAATTTTGAAATTGGGCAGGAAGTCTATGATGAGTTTGAAAAAGTTGGTTTTGAAATGAATAAGATTGCCAGAATGTATGACAAATGGCATATAGATCTCCCCCTGTGCAATAAATTTCAATTGGAACAGGCAGGAGTAAAAGTGGAGAATATTCAGATGTCCGATATTTGCACTTTTAGTCAGGTCAATGATTATTTCTCAGCTCGCCGACTTGGAACGGACTCGGGAAGAATATATACTGGTATTGTGCTTAGATGATGATACTTTGAAAGTGAAAAAGTTTAGTAGCAGAAAGGCCCCTTCTCTTTGAAGAAGGGGCCTTTCACTTATTTGCTCTTATGTTGAGATTTTCTGTTAGCACGCTGTTCACGATATTTGGCCTTCTGCTTGGAAGATCCAGAACCATGGGCACCAGTAATGTACTTCTTCTTCTTGGCTTTTGTCTTGACCTTGTCATTGTCCTGGTTATCGCCATGAGATCCTTTTTTAAATACAATACCGCCTCCGGCAATAATCTCATTGATTTCGTCTTCTTTCGACATATTGATTGATTTAATGATGGAATAAACGTATGCCTGTCATTGCCATAGTGATGCCATATTTATCACAAGTGTCAATGACATTATCATCACGGATAGAGCCTCCGGCTTGTGCTATATATTCAACACCACTCTTGTGGGCACGTTCTATATTGTCTCCAAAAGGGAAGAAAGCGTCACTTCCAAGAGATACTTCCTTATTTTGAGCAATCCAGGTCTTTCTTTCTTCTCTTGTCATTGGTTCCGGTTTTTCTGTGAAGAAAAGTTGCCATGTACCTTCACGCAATACGTCTTCGTATTCATCGCTGATATATACATTGATAGTATTGTCACGGTCGGCCCGGTGTATGCCTGGCTTGAAAGGGAGATTCATGACTTTAGGACACTGCCGCAACCACCATTCATCAGCTTTGCTTCCTGCAAGGCGGGTACAGTGAATACGACTTTGTTGTCCTGCTCCGATACCGATAGCCTGTCCGTCCTTAACGTAGCAAACAGAATTGCTCTGGGTATATTTTAAGGTGATGAGGCTGATCATCAGGTCTCTGATGGCATCTTTTGTAAAGGCCTTGGATTTTGTAGGAATGTTTTCAAAGAGTTTCAAGTCGTTAAGTTTGACATTATTACGACCCTGCTCAAAAGTTACACCAAAGACTTGTTTATGTTCAACAGGATTAGGAATATAGGCTGGATCAATCTTAATCACATTGTATGTTCCCTTTCTCTTTGCTTTCAAGATTTCCAGAGCTTCCGGCGTATAATCCGGAGCAATAACTCCGTCACTTACTTCACGTTTGATCAGTCGGGCTGTAGCCTCGTCACAAGTATCACTTAATGCGCAGAAGTCACCGTAGGAACACATACGGTCGGCACCACGTGCACGTGCATAAGCATTGGCCAGAGGAGTCAACTTAAAGTTGATATCATCTACGAAATAGATTTTTTTCAGTGTATCAGACAAAGGCAGTCCGATGGCTGCACCTGCAGGGGATACGTGTTTGAAGCTGGCGGCGGACGGCATTCCTGTAGCCTCCTTCAGTTCTTTTACCAACTGCCAGCTGTTGAGTGCATCAAGGAGATTGATATAGCCGGGACGGCCGTTAATAATTTCTACTGGTAACTCGCTTCCATCTTCCATATAGACTCTGGAAGGTTTCTGGTTGGGGTTACATCCGTACTTTAAAGCTAATTCTTTCATTTTGAGGGATTAAAAATGTATTGCAAAGATACAATTTTTCATCGATATATGTTTATCATATAGTAAAAATTGATATCTTTGTATGTAATTTTAAATACGTTATGTTATGAAACGTGAGATGAGCCTTCTCTTGCGGGATGCAGAGAACAAATTGGGTAAAAAGATGAACATTGCTTCGGATATAACGAAGTTGTGGCATCATTTTAAAAGAAACGGTAAGTTGTCACCTGAAGCTCTTGACAAACTGGCTCTCTTTGCGGGATTCCAGAACTGGAAAGAATTCCAGGATGCGTTGAAGGGCGATGATGACGGACAGACAAATTATGAAGGTTAAAAACGATAAAGAGAGGTTCTGACAAGCAGAATCTCTCTTTATTTTTTGTTTAGCTAAATTACTTTTCAGCTGCAATGGTTCTTTTTTCCTTGATACGTGCCTTCTTACCTGTAAGTTTACGAAGGTAGTACAATTTAGCGCGACGGACTTTACCACGCTTGTTGACTTCAATGCTGTCGATGTTCGGTGACTCTATAGGGAAGATACGCTCAACACCTACGGTTCCAGACATTTTGCGAACAGTGAAACGCTTTTTGTCACCGTGACCAGAGATCTTGATAACAACGCCACGATAAAGCTGGATACGCTCTTTAGAACCCTCGACGATTTTGTAAGCGACAGTAATGGTGTCTCCAGGATTGAACTTAGGAAACTCCTTGCCGGTTGCAAATGCTTCTTCAGCAACTTTAATTAAATCCATGATGTAATTTATTAAATTTGTTTGTCGTTCCAATGCAACATGTCAGACAACTCTTCTATCTGTCAGCGGTTACACCGAAAAGCGCAGCAAAGGTACAACATTTTTGAGTACTTTCCAAATATTGATGCCTTTTCTTTGGTGTTTTATGGTTTTTAACTACCTTTGCAACAAATAATTACAATTAGGATGATAAATAGAGTTTTCTTTTTAGGACCGCTTTTAGGCGTTATGGCATTGGGCTCTTGTGCTTCTCATTATGAGCTTACATCGGTTAGTCGTTCACGTGTTTTAATAGATAGTACTTATGATCAGCATCCTGATGTACAGGGTGTTGTATTCCTCGCTCCGTACAAGCATGTCGTGGATAGTGTGACGCGGCCTGTCGTGGGGTCTGTCTCAGAGTACCTTGCTGCTCATCGCCCGGAGAGCAATCTTTCCAATCTTTTAGCGGATATTCTTGTCTGGGGTGGTACGAAGTTTAATGAGCATCCTGTCTTTAGTGTTTATAATATGGGAGGTATTCGTGCTGCTTTGAGTAAAGGGACTGTTACTTATGGAGATATAGTAGATATCGCTCCTTTTGACAATAAAATATGTTTTCTGACTTTGTCAGGAAAAGATGTCCTTGAACTTTTTCAGCAAATTGCGAAGCGCGGTGGTGAAGGAATCAGCCATGGTGTGAATCTTCAGATTTCTACAGATGGAAAACTTCTAGATGCCAGAATTGATGGTAAGGAAATTGATTTGAATGCTTTTTATCGTGTCGCTACATTGGATTATCTCGCTCAGGGGAATGATGAACTCACTGCTTTTAAGTCCGGTACGAATGTCATTTCACTTCAGGAAGAAGGAAATAATATTCGTTATATCATTATGGATTATTTTCGTATAAACTGTCAGGGTGGAAAGTCTGTTTGTCCTGTTGTTGAAGGTCGAATTAAAATTATCAAGTAGTTATGATACTTAGAAATATATTTGTTGGAACGCTCTTATGTTTTTCGGTTTGTGTCTTTTCACAGGAAAAACTAGAAATATTACATACTAATGATACTCATAGTTGTATAGAGCCTTTGAGTAAAAATCTTGCTGATACGATGATGGCAGGTCGTGCTGGTTTTGTTCGTCGCCTTACTATGATAGATGAGGAACGTAAAAAAAATCCGGATTTGTTACTCTTTGATAGTGGCGATTTCTCGCAGGGATCCCCTTATTATAATCTTTATAAGGGTGATGTAGAAGTTGGTTTGATGAATTTGATGAAGTATGATGCTGTCGCAATTGGTAATCATGAATTTGATTTTGGTATTGACAATATGGTCAGAATTTTTAAAATGGCTAAATTTCCTATTGTTTGCGCCAATTACGACTTTACAGGCACTGCTTTAAAGAATATAGTAAAACCTTGGATCATTTTAAAGCGTAAAGGCGTGAAAATAGGAGTATTTGGACTTTCGCCTGAACTTGATGGTCTTGTTACTGCTAAGAATTATGGTCCTGTTAAGTATCTTTCACCTGGCAAAACGGCTTTAGAGGTGGCTTCGTATTTGAAGAAAAAGAAAAAATGTGATATTGTTATATGTATTTCTCATCTTGGCTGGGAAGAAGATGGTAGCGGTGATATTGAGATGATTAAAAACTCAAGAGATATAGATGTCGTTTTGGGCGGGCATTCTCATACTTATTTTAAAAAATTACGATATGTTAAGAATTTGGATGGGAAAATGATTCCTGATGATCAAAATGGGAAAAGTGCTATATATGTTGGAAAAATAATTCTTGATTTCAAGAAAGATTAGATACAAAATCGCTAATACGCAGTACGGCATATTCTTTAGAGTATGCCGTTTTTTATTCGAAATAGAATGTTAAAACAATCATTTTACTTTTTCCCCTGTTTACTGAAGTCGTGTAAGGGATAATGCTCTTATCCTTAATCGAATTGACATGATTCTGATCAATACAATCAGTGAGGCTATAGAGAAATTTTATCTCTGGTCGTAATTTGAAGTAGGGAAGATAGAAATCACAGCCAATACCACTTTCCAAGTACATATCAGAG
>DMYZ01000017.1 GCA_003483565.1 Prevotella sp. | reverse complement strand
CTGTATGCCCTAAAATACTGCCAAAATCCATACCATAGGCACCTTTTACATTCCAATGATGAGGAAAATGATAAGTAGCTTCCACACTTGTACTCACATTGTGTCTTTTCTTGGTATAAGGATCATTATATGTTCCGAAACCTTCCTGGTAACTAGCCAGAATACGATAAGTAATATTTTCAGAAGGTTGCCCTTCAACTCCTAGATGAAAAGCCTTAAACCGGTTGTCCTCTACCCTGATAATTCCATCCGTATTATAAATAGGTGAACGAAAAAGCGGATTACCCATCACCTGTCCCCAATGCTGCCAGCCTGTATAATTACCATGATTGTAATAATCATCTTGTCCGGCAACATGGTCAGAAATCTCTGAAGTCCGATCATGATTGTAGGGACCACTTTGATACTTTGTATTAATATATTCTATAACTAATCCACGCAACCAGGAACCATACTTCAATTTTAATTCTCCTCCCAACATTATATCTTTCAAAGCATACATGAAAAAGCGATTGTGCTTTTTTACATTCCATTCATCGCCTGATCCGTAACCATCATAATCAAGCAGAAACATCTGTGAATGATCCTCAAAGAAATGATCAGCATAAAAGGATAATGTATAGGTCTCTGCATCATAGTTTAAACGAGCCAGCCAACTGCCAAGTTGATTTCCTTCAATATTGCCATATTCTCCATCCGATGCATCCTGTCCGCTTGGAATAAAAGCTCGCCAGAAATCAACAAGAGAATGCCCGCTTCGAGTACCCACCATGATTCCTTCTGAATTAGGCTGATAACTCGTACCACCAAACTCTGCAGCCATCTCCAAACCTAGTTCCAGTGACCATGGACAAAATCTCTCAGGACTGCCTATCATCAGATAGCCGGCCTTACTGTGATAAAGTGCATGACGAGTATAACGAGTCTGTTTCTGAGTTACATCTTGTTGCCAGTCGTCATCAGTAAACATACCATAAGCAATATGACCCTTCAGATGGAACCATCTCCCTAAAATCGGTATAGTCCAATATTCAGGCAAAGACAATCTGACTTGAGGAACAGGCCGGGCATTAATGCCCAATGTCTGTGAGCCACTACTTAAAGTATTACTCTTCAATTCCATAGGATATTCCTTGCTTCCTATTGTCAATACACCATTCAACCATCTTCCCTCAATAAAGGCCTGCTGTACAACAAAATGACTTGTATAATGAGATGGTACAACCAAGTCAACTCCATAGCCTACTCCCCATCGGCGGGCTGAATCAGTATGCAGAGGGCGAATGGCACTCATTCGAAGATAACCGTTCGTACGGTCGAGTGAACTTAAGCCATACTTATTAGCATTGAGCCAAAGAGGTGTCTGATGGCTGGAATAAGAACCTTGCATTTCCATTTTATAATTCAAGTTATCTCCAAGATACATTTTTTTAACCTCTGTTTGATCTTGCCAGTCATACTGGGCTAAAACTGAAGATGGAACTGCAAACGCCATCAATACCAAGATATTACGAAAATTCATACTGTTTATTTATAATAGATAACGACAAAAAGACGTTATTATTTTGAAAGCATAGGGATTTTCCCCTTTGTTATTAGGGATATACCCTTTTATAACCTTATAAATGTTTATATCTTTGTAACAGATAAAATAGAACTATTAAAATTCAAGAATATGAAAAAGTTAATTATAGCTTTAATAGCGCTGTTTACCATTACAGTATCAGCAAATGCCATGAGTTACAACCAGGCTCGTGACGAAGCTCTCTTTCTGACCGATAAAATGGCTTATGAGCTAAATTTGACTGATGATCAATATGAAGCTGCTTATGAGATCAATCTCGATTATCTTATGGGCATTGACAATTATGATGATTTATATGGAACTTACTGGCTCCAGCGTAATTTAGACTTGGCAAATATTCTTCTTGACTGGCAGTATCAAAGTTTTATTAATGACATC
The DNA here is from genome assembly GCA_003483565.1 of Prevotella sp. GTDB lineage: Bacteria > Bacteroidota > Bacteroidia > Bacteroidales > Bacteroidaceae > Prevotella. Next base: position 2,597 of record DMYZ01000017.1, on the reverse strand, counting down.
TATTTCTATCGTCCAATCTATTGGGATGGTGGTTACTGGCACTTCAGGATTTATGCCCGTTACCCACACCGTGACTATTTTTATTTTGGAAGACCAAACTTCGTAACTGTTTACCGCGGTGGTCATAGCTGGAGAATGAATGGTGGAAGGAGCTGGTATGTTGGTCATAATTGGCGCAATTCTAATCCTAACCGTACAGGTATGCGTGACGGATGGGACAATGGCAACTTTGGAAAAGGTGCCCGCATAAATAATCAGGACATGGGTACTGGCAGACGTAGTTGGGGTGGAATGAACCGCAACAATGATATGGCTGATGACAATCGCACATTGGGTAATATGCAGGAAGACCAGCATCCTCAGCGTAATCGCTTTGGAAACAGAGAAAGCAGTACACGTAACACTGTAAACAAAGGTTTCTCTCAGAATCAGGAACGAAACCACAATGTAAGCAACTACGATAATACCAGCCGGAGTTTTCCATCCTTCGGAGGAAAAAGTAATTCTGACACAAACAACAGGAATGTATCAAACTTTGGGAATAGAACTTTTCAAAATGGAAATAACTCAGGCACATCAAACCGTACTTTTTCCATTCCATCCTCTAGGAATTCTAATAATGGAAGTAAATCAAGTTCCAACAATTCTCATGCAGGTGGAACATTCGGTGGTGGACACAGATAATTTCAAATATCCTCTTATATAATAAATATAAAAAGCGCCTTTCCCTAAATAAAATGAAAGACGCTTTTTTCCTGTAATTATAATATAAGAACTCTGACCTCTGCATTAGTCATGGGCTTGATATCGCTCATTGGCTTTCGATAATAAACACTTTGAATAGCCTTGTTTATTATACCATGACCAACAGCAAGAATTGTTTTGCCGGGATAAACTGCCTTTATATAAGTAAGAAAATTGGTAGCTCTGGACTTGAGATGTGCAAGACTTTCTATATCATCAGGCCATTCTTTCACATCTTGAAGATCTGGAATATATTTACCGGTAAAACTACCCCAGTCACGTTCACTTAGCAATGGCACCTGCTCGACGGCTTTATGATGAGGAACAGCTATAATTTCACAAGTCTGAATACTACGATGAAGATTACTGGCTATAAAGACGTCAATGTGTTCATTTATCATCTTGTCTCTCACTTCTTCTGCCTGAAGAATCCCATTTTCATTCAGCTTACCCTGAACCTGCCCCTGCATAATATGACGAGCGTTGTCAAAAGTTTCACCGTGTCTTACTAAATATAATGTTGTCATAATAAAATTGCTATCTTAAATATTTTATTTAACTTTGCATAAAAATCATACTATATAATGAAAATTCTACAAAGTTCTTTTTTTCGTGCCCTTACGGCAATTATCGTTGGAGGGTTGCTGATCTTATATCGCCAGAACATGATGCAGTGGCTTACTATCGCCATTGGCATTCTGTTTTTTCTCTCAGGAGTCATCTCTGTAGCTGCGTATTATAGCAGTTGGAAAACTTACAAGAACAATGAAGGCATCCAGCTGTTCGATACCGATGGCAATCAAATTTCCGGAAAGAAGCCCAATATTCCCATCGTTGGCATTGGCAGTATAATACTTGGTATCATCCTTTCTTTCATGACTGCCAGCTTCATCAATGGCATGATGTATATTCTAGCAACCATCCTTATTCTTGGTGCTATCAACATGCTTATCAACCTCGCAACTATCAGCAAAATGGCACATATTGGCATTTTCTATTGGATCGTGCCGTGTATCATTCTTCTCACAGGCATCTTCGTAATGATGGAACCTATGGATGCAGCAGATACCCCGCTTCTCATTATTGGTTGGTGTATGATTCTTTATGGTGTTATAGAAGGTGTCAGTACCATCAAAATTCATCAGATGCACAAATCAACCAATACCACCAAAAAAGAAAATAAAGCCTTTGCCGATATAAAGGACAAAGATACTACAACAAATAATTAATAACTGTATATAGATATCAAAGTCCGATATAAGGTTATTCCATAGCATCTGGTACCAGTCCTTCTATATATTTGCAGAGAATACTGATACCGGTTATGTTCTCTCCTCCCTCCGGGATGATGAGATCAGCATAACGTTTTGTCGGTTCTATAAACTGTTCATGCATTGGCTTTAGGACCTTCAGATATCTATCCACGACCATAGATACAGTCCTTCCACGATCCATTGTATCACGCTGAATATTACGAATCAAACGCTCATCAGGATCACAATCAACAAAAATCTTCAAATCCATCATATCACGCAACTTTTTATTAAGAAGCGTCATTATGCCTTCGATAATTATTACAGGCTTAGGCTCTACATGAATTGTTTCCGGAAGACGGTTACACTGTAAATAAGAATAAGTAGGCTGTTCAATAGGTCTGCCATGACGAAGTTCACCAACCTGCTTGATCAACAACTTCCAGTCAAAAGCATCCGGGTGATCAAAATTAATCGCAAAACGCTCTTCCTCCGTTAAATTGGAAGTATCATTGTAATATGAATCCTGTGGAACTACAGCAACATAATGAGGAGGCAAAGCCTCTACTATCTTTTTTACTACTGTAGTTTTACCACTGC
>DMYZ01000176.1:771-8869 GCA_003483565.1 Prevotella sp. | reverse complement strand
AGTGTAGTATATATGTTTTCATCTTTAAAACCTAGTTTCTCAAGAACGGGGAATGTAAATTTAATCATAATAGGAGGGCCGCAGACAATGGCAACGGCGTTATTACTGCTTGGGGCAACTTCTCCCAATACGTTAGGAGTAAATCCTATTTTTCCTTTCCATTCCGGCGTCTCTCCACCTGGATCTACTGTGGCAAAGAGATTTACATCGGGGCGTTCTTCCCATTCCTTTAACTCATCCTTGTATACAAGATCGTTTACGGTCTTTGCGCCATACACAATCGTTATATCCCCAAACTCATCTCTGCGATCAAGAACATTATCTATAACGGCACGCATTGGAGGCAAGGCAATACCACCGGCTATAAACACGAGGTTTTTACCTTTCCAATCTTCGATAGGGAAATAATTCCCCAGAGGGGCACGTACCCCCATCGTCATACCTTCTTCCAAACGGTCAAGCCCTGATGTCACACGGCCTGCTTTACGAAAAGTGCACTCGATATATCCTTTGCGGGTAGGAGCAGAAGCGATACAAAAGGTACATTCTCCTTCACCAAACGCTGAATATTCGGCGAAATTTCCGGCTTTGAATTCAAAATGATTGCCTTCTTCTTCATTCTGAAAACGTAAACGTAATGTTTTTACCCCTGGAGCTTCGACGATTATCTTGTCGACAATCATGATATAGGGTATATAGATATTGTTATTCATTGTTTGCGATATTTGTTAAGTGTTCTGCTATGTTCATATCTACCGGACAGGCACGTGAACATCGACCGCAGCCTGTACAACCGTATATGTCAAGGCGGTCGGGCATATAAGAAAATTTATGCATGACGCGCTGACGCCATCGTGTGGCTTGCGTAGGGCGCGGATTATAACCGGATGTATGTTGTGTGAACAGTGTGAAACCGCATGAATCCCAGCACCGTACTCTGCGTCCATGGTTGCCATGAGCATCTTCTTGTATATCGAAACAAGCACAGGTCGGGCATACAAAGGCACATGCTCCACATCCCAAACAGCGTTCCGACTGGGCTTTCCAGACTGGGCTTTCAAAGGCTTTAGCCAGTTTTTCGTGTATTTGTTCGCGTGTAAACCTTACTGGTACATTAGCTAATGCTGCTTCTTTATCGATGCTGTCATCAGCTTTGATAAAACAATCTTTACACAGGTCTGTAAGTTTCTTTCCCTTGTCTGTAAGTACTTCTACCAGCGTTTCGCTATCATTGATCATTGTGAGCATAATGTCACTTCCGGCAGTATAGCCAGGTCCGCCACCTACAGATGTGCAGAAGCAGCACTTGTCTGCCTTGTTGCATGCAAAAGATACAACTGCCAGGCGTGAAAAGCGTTCGTTGTATAGTTTGTCTTTATAATCCCAGTTGAATATTTTGGTAAGTGGTCCAAAACCAACAGCATCACAAGGACGTGCACGCCAGATGACCGTATTGAGAAAATTTTTCTCAGCAACATCGTATAATTTTGTTTCAAGACCTTGCTTCTCATAAGCAAAAAGAGTCTCTGTATTAGGGAAGGCTGCAGATTTGACGGACGAAGTGGTGGTGATCGTATCGTATGCCACGCAATCTGTATTTTTTATCTCTTTGAATTCTGTTTTTTCATTCGTCTTTACTGGGGCTAGTACACGTGGCACTGTTTCGATAATCTTGGCAAGCCATGTATCTATTCTGTCTGATTTTATGATTAGTCTTTCCATAATATCATTTAATAAAGTTTTCTTTGTCTTTTATACTATATGTTGACAGCACACTTCCGTCTTTCCATTCACCAAAGGTGTTCTTGATGTCCATACCCATTTTCTTTGTGAGTATGCCTATAGGAAGGTCAAGAGGACATGCGGCTGCACATTCTCCGCAACCGACACAACGGCCAGACATGTGCATAACACGGTTGATCTGCCATTCCATGTTACTAAGTGGAGCCGCCCACGGTTCTATCCATTGCGGACAGTTAACTTCGGTGATACAACGGTTACAATAGCATAAAGGACAAGCTGCACGGCATGCATAGCAACGGATACATTTAGACAGTTCGCTTTTCCAATATTCCCATCGTTCGCTGCGGCTCATTGCATCTATCTTCTCAATGGCTTTTTGTACTTTCTCATTCGGTGCCGGCTCATGGGTGTCGGTATATTGTTGCATTTCGTCAATACTCCCAAATGTGATGATCTCATTGCCGTCTACAGTCATCAGAACCAGATTATCAAGATTAATCTGATTTTCCCGATCAAGTTGAATAACCGTTTTTATTACATAATAGTTGCCGATAATACCAATCTTATCTTCTCCTATGATTTCTTTTTTTGTAAGGTATACAGCTAAATTATTGTGACACTGGTCGTTGAAAATCAGTCGCTTGCAGTCTTCTGGTGTGTGACAGAAAGCAGGACGAGGGCGTTCTGTACCCTGTTCATAGCCGATAATCATTTTTACTGTTCCTTCAGAAAGAAGGGATGCAGCCTTTTCAGATAATTTACTCATGACTTATTTTTTCCTCCTCTAAGAATTTTGCAGCCTTTTTGTATTCTGCATATGGTCCCATTTTCCGTATTTTGCTTACGGTGTCATTAACGACGTCAGCCCATTTTGCGCCTTCGGCAGCTGATACCCAAGACCAGCGTATTCTCTCAATGTCAATACCCATAAAGTCGAGCATGTCTCTGAATATCATCCAGCGTCTGCGTGCGTGAAAGTTACCGCTTGTGTAATGGCAGTCATTTGGATGACATCCGGATATGATGATGCCGTCTGCCCCGCCGGCAAATGCCTTGAGTAACAGCATAAAATCAATACGTCCCGTACACGGGAATCTAACAATCTCAACATTGGTAGCATATTTGATTCGGCTTGTACCGGTTAGGTCTGCACCTGCATATGTACACCAGTTGCATACAAATGCTATGATGCGCGGCTCGAATATATTTTTATTTTCTTCCATTATAATAATGCTTTATTTATTTAACAGGGCCGTTACTTCTGCATACATCTCCTCATTGGTATAACCTTGTATGTCGATTGATTTAGAACGGCAGAAAGATACACAAGTACCACATCCCTGACAGAGTCCCGGGTTAATCTTTGCTACTGTTTTTATCACTTTCCCAGTACGGCGGTCTTTGATTTCTTCACGTTCGATGGCATTGTAAGGACATATCGTCTGGCACATGAAACATCCAACACATGTGCTGAACATTGGCGGGGCGCAGCGGTTTACTACGGCAACCAGAGGCTCACGTACCAGTGTGGGTTGAGATAACAGAGATACAGCTTTGACGGCTGCACCAGAGGCCGATGCCACGGTCTCGGGTATATCCTTAGGAGCCTGGCAGGCACCGGCAAGGAAGATTCCTGCAGTATTTGTCTCTACAGGTTTTAGTTTTGGATGGGCTTCTGCAAAGAAATGATAAGGGTCATAAGAAATATGCATTTTTTGTGCCAGTTCTTCTGCGCCTTTATTGGCTACACCTGCAGTGGCCAGTACGACCATGTCTGCTTCTATTTCTACTGGTTTTGCTCCCAAAAGTGTATCTACACCTTTTACAATCAGCTTGCCGTTCTTTTCGTACACACGTGCTACACGACCACGCACATAGTTAACATGATCTTCTTCTACAGCACGCCGTACAAATTCCTCGTAGTTCTTGCCGCCTGCCCGCACATCCATATAAAATACGGTAGACTCTCCGTCTTGTACTTTATGTTGATATAGCATAGCGTGTTTGGCTGTATACATACAACAGATTTTCGAACAGTAAGGAATGCCCTTAGCAGGATCACGTGATCCGCAGCATGCTATAAATACGATTTTCTTTGGTATCTGGCCGTCTGAAGGGCGTCGTATCTCACCAAGTGTAGGACCGGAGGCAGAGGCAAGGCGTTCAAACTGTAGTCCGGTGATGACATCTTTATATTTCCCATAACCATATTCCGGAAAGAAATCGGTTTTCAAGACATTGAAACCAGTGGTAACAACTACTGCACCTATATCTTCTGTTATGAACTCATCCGGTTTATCATATTCGATAGCACCGGTAGGACAAAACTTCTGGCAGATTTTGCATTTGCCTTTTTGGTAATAGTTACAATGTTCTTTGTCTATGGCAGGTTTGTTAGGTACAGCTTGTGGGAAAGGCGTGAAAATGGCTGTACGCGTACCAAGACCTTCATTGAATTCGCTAGGAATCTTCTTTTGAGGACATTTAGTGGTACATAGTCCGCAACCTGTACATTTGCTATAATCGACACTCTTTGCTTTAAGACGTATAGTAGCTTTGAAATTACCAATAAAACCGTCTAGCTTTTCAAGTTCTGCATAAGTGTAAAGGGTTATATTAGGATGTTGAGCAACTTCAACCATACGTGGAGTGAGAATACATTGAGAACAATCAAGGGTAGGGAATGTCTCTGATAATTGTGACATGTGACCGCCGATGGAAGGGCCTCTTTCTATAAGTATTACTTTTTGTCCACAGTTAGCAATGTCAAGACTAGCCTGTATACCAGCAATACCACCACCGATGACAAGTGCCTTTTTGGTGATAGGCACTTCTATAGCATTAAGAGGCTTGTTTCGGCGAACCTTTTCAACAACGCCCTTTACAATATCTATAGCTTTGAGTGTCGTTGCTTCTGTTTTTTCATGTACCCATGATACATGTTCCCGGAGATTGGCTATTTCACAGAGGTACGGGTTTAGTCCGGCTTCGCTGCATGCTCTCCGGAATGTCGGTTCGTGCATCCGTGGAGAACAAGATCCTACTACTACACCATCAAGATGGTGTTCCCGTATGGCATTTTTTATAAGTGATTGCCCAGGGTCTGAACACATATATTTATAGTCGGTAGCAAATTCTACTCCTTCCATTTCTGATGCAGATTTTGCGACACGCTCACAATCCACTGTGGCGCTGATGTTTTCCCCACAATGGCAAATGAAAACTCCTATTCTTGACATAATATGATTCTTTTACAGGGTGTTGACTTTAACAAAATGGCGCTGCAGCCCCAGTCTTTCAGGAGCAATACCTACAGCCAATCCGATAGCTTGTGTGATATAAATAACAGGTGTAGGAATATCTTTACCAACATAATCATCTATCTGAGGGCGGCGCATATCCAAATTGGAATGGCACATAGGGCATGCTACTATGATAGCTTCTGCTCCACGGTCAGCGGCGTCCTTAACAATGTTGCCGGAAAGTTTTGCGACAAGGTCTGTACGAGCTATTGAGAGACTAGCTCCACAGCATTCTGTCTTAAATCCCCAGTCAAGGGGTGTCGCACCGATAAGTTGCATTAATTCGTCCAGAGAGGTTGGGTCTTCAACACGGTCAAAATTCAGTATTTTATGAGGACGTACCAGCAGACAACCGTAATAACAAGCTACTTGATGTTCAAACTTGTGCGATACCTTTTCAGCAATCTTATTCTTAATATACTTTTCGATAAACTGTACGACATTTAATATCTTAATATCATTATTAAATGTCATGTCAATATTATTCTCTATTGATTTCTTAAGTTTCTCATCTTTACTTAACTCATATTGGGTTACAGCAAGACGGTTGAAACAAGCTGCACAAGGTACTACAACTTCTTGGAAACCTTGTTTTTCTGCAAGAGCAAGTATCCTTGCAGGGAGAGCAAGTGACAGATCTCTGTTTACAGCATGTGCGGCAGAAGCACCACAACAATTCCAATCATCGATATCAACAAGTTCTATACCAAAAACAGGAGCCAGAGCTTTTACAGATTCATTGTATTCCCTGGCAGTTCCATTCAAGGAGCACCCGGGATAAAAACCTAATTTCATAGTAATTTCTATTTGTTAGTAGTAGATTTGAAGATATTTTTTATATTCCTCTTATCTTTAATAGATTCTGGAATAAACTTTAATTTACCTTTTGCAAGCATAGATGGAACAAGTTTCACATCTTGCCAAAGACGCATTGTCCGTAGTTTGAATCCTATAGTCATGATGACTTCACTCAGTCGTCCTGACCTCTTGACGGCACCAAGAAAAGATTTATAAAAAGAAAAAACAGGTTTGGCTGCAGGCGAAACGCATTTATTCTTGATAGAATCGGCACGCAGATAATCCATTACTTTTGGGATATCTACCTCCTTGGGGCACCTTCCGATGCAGTTTTCGCAATTTTGACAAAGCCATATTGCTTCTGAAGAGATAATCTTACGATAATTTTCTTCGTCATCGGTTTGCAGCATACGCATAATCATAGACGATGGATAATCCATATCGTCAGCGAGCGCGCAGCCAGCTGTACATTTACCGCATTGATAGCACATATCAATATCAACTCCGGTAGCTGCCTTTATACGGGTAGCAATTTGATGATTACTAGTTGCCATTAGTTTTTGTTATATACTTATTAATTTAAATTCTTTAGTTGCTTTTGATTTTCAGGCGAATAAAACCATTATTTGGTTTTTTTCTCATAGTGGAAATCTGTTGTGCAAAGATACATATTATTTCTTTTGCTGCAATAAAATTAAGGATTATTTTGTCAATGACATTTTTTCTATTCTTCCGCCAAAGCCTCTGTCTTTATCTCCTGGCAAAGAATAAGGGTAAGGAAAAGGCATATTACAGCTCCGACTACCATTACAGCACTTGAGGTAATGGCAATGTTACCCATGGATACCAGGGGACTTGCTATTGCGCCTGATACAAAACCACTTGCACCAAAGATCGCACTTGCTGCCCCTGCTCTGGTTCGTTCTGCCTCCATGGCAAGGGCTGTCGCTGCTGGCTGCATGATACCAAACCCGATGCACATCCATATGTAACCTGACAATAATAGAAATAATGGTGCTTGTAATATCAGGCATGAAGCGGAAGCTATAGAGCCTAGAAATATGTGTATCGCAGCTGTTTTGAGTGCCGTGTTTTGATATTTAAACCGTGCTCCGAGCAGGCTTCCTATACCGATAGTAAATGCAATAAGGGCAAAACAAAGACTATACATCAGAGGAGACAGTCCATAAACTTTCTGGAGAATAAAAGGGGAAGAAGCAATATAACCAAAGAAAGTAAGAAAACTGGCCATTTCGGCTAACATACTTAATACAAACCGAGGGGTACGGAATACTTTGAAAAGATTTATATATGCATTGGCAATATTTCCTTTTGACCGCTGATTTTCCGGAAGAGATTCTCTGAGAAAGCAACTGCATACCATAAGGATAATTCCAATGGCAAGCAGTATGCAGAATATTCCTCGCCAGGAAACAAAATTGATGATGACTCCTCCTATGACAGGTGCCGTAACGGGGGCTATACCATTAATGGCTCCAAGTAATCCAAGAAAACGTTGTAAGTCTATTCCATAAAACATATCAGTAGAAATGCTTTTGGAAAGAACAATGCCTCCTGCTCCTCCTATACCTTGAAAAAGGCGCATCAGGTTGAACAGGTAGATATTAAAAGAAAATATGCATAGTACGGAAGCTATAGAGAAAAGAAGCATAGAGAATATCAAAAGTTTTTTTCTTCCGAATTTGTCTGAAAGAGGACCTATGAAAATTTGTCCTGCGGCCAGTCCGATCATGCCCATAGTAAGACTTAATGCAATTAATGAAGGGGATGTCCGGAAGGATTCTGACATTGTTGGCATCGCTGGCAGGTAAAAGTCTGTGATAAAAGGACCGAATGCTGTCAGTAATCCCAAGGTTATAGGAATAAAGAAACCGATATTCTTTTTCATGTAAAAATATTTATTATTTTATATATATGACATTGCCAACCCAGAAGGGTTGGCAACTGCTGCAAAAGTACCAAGAATATCTTTTATTAGCACATTTGAGTTCATTAAAAACCGTTAATCCTCTCTGAAATCTCTTAAAAAAAGTTCTTTGTCTTGCCTTTTTATTCTTCGAACCTAGTTCTGCTGATAGTCGTGATGGTCATATAATTTATCTGTTTTTTCCTTTTATGAAGTTAAAGGATAGTGAAAATGTCAGATGGCGTGGAATAATATTATACCGTGTATCTGCTCTTCCTTGTGCATTGAATAAGAATCAGTATTTTGTATAGATATATTTTATAGACTC
>DMYZ01000176.1:0-602 GCA_003483565.1 Prevotella sp. | reverse complement strand
GAGGCCGCTTGTTTAAGTCCTGTAATCCCGAATAATGAGAAAAAGGAGTTATGTGAATATCGTAACTCCCTTTTTTGTGGATAAGCTGAGAACGTAAGGCTAACTGATATGTAATTTTTTTTACTATCAGAAGCTGTTAAATACAGTTGACTAGTAATATTAACCAACTGGTTCTTCTTTTTTTAAACAGTGTCTCAGAGGACAATTTGCTTGAGCAGTTTTCCATTGGATAATTTGACGATATTGAGGCCATGGCAGGGAGAAGAAAGTCTGGTGCCATTTGCGTTGTAGCGGGCAACTACCTGTACATCTTTTTCGTCATCTATATCGTTTATGCCTGTCGGATCGGCATAAACAAAGTTAACCGTAATCTTTGGTCCGTAGCCAATGATGTCGCCATAGTTATAGCCACCATATTTGCTTTTGCTGGCTTCTATATTTACGATCTGTAATGTGGCCGACCAACTGGTATAGCCTTTCTCATCGGGAATCCATTCAGTCTGGATATCTTGAACATGGCCACTCTCCATAACATTGCTTGACGAAATGAAACATTGATTGGGCGAACTTACAGACTTGCACGTGCCAAAGGCACAGCACTG
>DMYZ01000264.1 GCA_003483565.1 Prevotella sp. | reverse complement strand
AAGATAATAAAAATAAGAATAAGCAGAATAAGAATCAGAATAATCCAAATAAAAATAAAAGCAAGCAAAACCAGAATGATCAAGGTAAGATGAGTAAAGATAATGCTGATCAACTTTTGAATGCTGCTATTCAACAAGAAAAAGCAACAAAACAGAAGATGCAGAGAAATATGTCGCAGCCGAGGACACGTAATTTAAATAAAAATTGGTAAATTTGCAAGCTTAAGTAGGCTTTTATAAAAAGATGTTGTTGATGAGATTATCATTAAGATCTATAATAATAAGTATGTTTTGTACTTTTACGGTCATGATAGTAAAAGCACAGAAGGTTACTGTATCAGTTCCATCACAGGTGGCAGCAGGAGAAAATTTTCGTCTGGCTTATACTGTTAATACTCAGGATGTAGAAGATTTTCGTGCAGGAAACATTCCATCAGTCCTGGAAGTTCTTGCAGGTCCTTATACTTCATCTCAGTCTAGTTTTCAGATGGTTAATGGCCATACTAGTAGTTCTTCTTCCGTGACTTTTACATACACGTTATATGCTTCTAAAGACGGTAAGTACACGATACCCCCTGCACATGCAGTAATTAATGGCAGAAAAATATACTCTCGTTCTGTTGTTGTTAAAGTAATGGGACATGTAAGTAATACTGGTAATTCAACTCCACGAATGCATTCGAGTGTACCAAGGGGATCGGGTATGGAGTCAGCTGGTACTCCTGTTTCTGGTAATGATCTCTTTATTCGGGTAAGTGCCAGCAAGCATCATGTACATGAGCAGGAACCGGTTTTGCTTACTTATAAAGTCTATACACAAGTTGATTTGACACAGTTGGAAGGAAAAATGCCAGATTTGAAAGGCTTTCATACTCAAGAGGTTCAACTTCCTCAGCAAAAGTCTTTTCATCGTGAGCAAGTAAATGGTAGATGGTATAATTGCGTCACATGGAGCGAATATGTGATGTATCCTCAGGTGACAGGCAAGTTAACTATTCCTAGTATAACCTTTAAGGGCATTGTAGTTCAGGAAAATCGCAGTGTAGATCCTTTTGAGGCTTTCTTCAATGGTGGCTCTGGTTATGTGGAAGTTAAAAAAACAATTAAGGCACCCAGCACAACTATAATTGTTGATCCTCTTCCAACTCGTCCTGCTGATTTTTCTGGTGGAGTTGGAAAATTCAATATTTCTGCCCAAATTGATAAGAAGGAAGTTAAGGCAGGGGAGCCACTAAATGTAAGAGTTGTAGTAGGTGGCATTGGCAATTTGAAGTTATTGAAACAGCCGGTTGTCGATTTTCCAAAGGATTTTGATACATATGATGCAAAAGTAACAGATAAGACCAAATTAACAATGCATGGTGTAGAAGGGAATATGGTTTATGATTTCATGGCGGTACCTAGAAATCAAGGTAAATATGTTATTCCTTCTGTTTCTTTTGTTTATTATGATGTTGATAAGAATGCTTATCGTACAATTAAGACTCAGCCGTTTACACTTAAAGTTGATAAAGGCGATGGGAGTGATGATTCTTCGGCTGATTATACAAATGAAATTGACAAAGATATTCATCAGATAAAGCAAGGAAGTACAGAATTAAATAAGGATAAAGAATTTTTCTTTGGAAGTGCTGCTTACATGATGATTTTGTGTACCATTATTATTACATTTGTAGCTTTGCTTATCATATTTCGTCAGCGTGCTATTGATAATGCTAATATTGTTAAACGGAGAAGTAATCGAGCTAATAAGGTAGCTAGTAAGCGGTTAAAGAGAGCCAGCCAGCTGATGTTTCGGAATAAACAAGCTGAGTTCTATGATGAAGTACTTCGTGCTTTGTGGGGATATGTGAGTGATAAGTTGAACATGCCTGTAGTAAGTTTGTCACGGGATAATATTCAGGAAAATTTAAAGAGTCATCAAGTAAATGATGATACAATCATAAAGTTTGTCAATGCCTTGGATGAATGTGAGTTTGAACGTTATGCTCCAGGTGATCCTGCTGGGAATATGAATAGAACTTTTGAATCAGCGATGACAGCTATAGAAAACATAGAATCTGTATTGAAGATGACGAAAAAGCAAGATAATGTACATAAAATAGTAATGTTTTGTTTGCTTTTTATTGTTTCTTTAGGGGCGCAAGCAATGACAAAACAAAATGTTGATGCTGAATATCTTCATGGTAACTACCAACAAGCTATTAAGGATTACCAGAATATATTGAAACAGGGAGTGTCTGCGGATGTTTATTATAATTTGGGTAATGCTTATTATCGTAGTGGGAATTTGACTCAAGCTATTCTGGCTTATGAACGGGCTCATTTGTTGGCTCCAGGTGATAAGGATATTAGTTTTAACCTTCAATTTGCAAGTAGCAAGACGATAGATAAGATTACGCCAGAAGATGAAATGTTTTTAGTTACTTGGTACAAGGCCATGGTTAATCTAGTCACTGTTGATACATGGGCTAGTATGGCTATTTGCTCTATCATCTTGGTTGTGATATTTACTTTATTTTATCTTTTCTCTTCAAAGATGTATTTGCGTAAAATTGGTTTTTTCTGCGGAATCCTGTTTATGCTGTTCTTCATTGTCGAGAATCTCTTTGCTTACCAACAGAAATCTTCATTGTTGGATCGAACTGGTGCTATTATTGTTGCTCCTTCAGTTAGTGTTATGAAGACACCTTCTACTACCGGTTCAGAGGCTTTTGTTATTCATGAGGGAACTTGTGTGGATATAACAGATAAGTCGATGAA
>DMYZ01000130.1 GCA_003483565.1 Prevotella sp. | reverse complement strand
TGCCTAAAACGCCATCAAACATTCAACAGCCTGTCCCTTTCCGATCTGCCGTTGCTTACAAGGCAACATTGCTGATCACCGTATTCACAGCAATATCAGTAGATTCTGTCGGAATTTTATCCATAATCTGGAAATCAAAACAAATGCCGATCTTATATATCTCAGGTATCTGACAAAGAAAACGGTCATAATACCCCCGGCCTCTTCCCAGCCTGTTGCCTTCTTTGTCAAACCCCATTCCCGGAACGACAACGACATCAATATCATGATATGCTGTAAAGAGTTCGCCGGAAGGTTCAAAGATGTGATAAGCACTCACTGTCATATCCTGCATGCCTGTATATTTTCTGATCTCCATCTCTTCCTCACCAATCACACGAGGCAGCAGCACTTCTTTTCCGGCCTTCATGAGATTCTCTACAAGATCATGGGTATAAACCTCATCCGGCAAAGAATAGTAAAGACATATCGTCCTCGCCTTTCTTACTGATTCATTTTCCATTAATCTATTTATGACAAGACGGGATTTTTCCCGAAGTTGTACCTCAGTATATTGTTTTTTCAGCATGCGGATATTTCTTCGCATATCACGTTTCTCCATCATCATACAGCAAATTTAGAATTTTAGTAAAAGTGGATATCCATAATCACCTGGGCATGTACCGCCTCGTTCAGTCTCTTGACGATCCTGCTTTTCATCATGGACAGATCTTGTTTCAGGGCAGGACTGGTTATCTTGACAAACAGCGTCTGATTCTTGATAAACTTGTTCCCTGTCATGTCCCCGATATTTTTTCCCATGACCTTATCCCACGCCTCAATGATCCGCAACTGCAAAAGAGGAGTCTCCATTCCCTCCGCACGCAAGAGTTTAGGGAGAAGTTCATCGATATTATGAGGACGTCGCCTAAACATGAGCTTCCCTCTCCCTAATATTACCATCCTCCACAGAGAATATCTTGTAAGCATTATCACTTTTATGAAGGATGCTGTCAAGATGGTCACGATTGGTATCCGTGATAAAAATCTGACCGTAATTACGGTTCGAGACCAGATCAATAATTTGCTCTACCCGGTCTGCATCAAGTTTGTCAAAGATATCATCAAGCAGGAGAAGTGGTGTAGTACCCGATCCGGCGCGCTTGAGGAAATCAAACTGAGCCAGTTTAAGGGCAAGGACAAAAGTTTTATTCTGCCCCTGACTTCCCTCATGCTTCATCGGATAACCACCGATAAGCATCTCCAGATCATCACGGTGAATGCCATGGAGAGAATATCCTACAGCCCGGTCTTTAGAACGGTCACGCTGGATGACTTCCAATAGATCGCCACGCTGAGCATGGGAGATATAGTCCAGACTCACCTTCTCATGAAGTCCTGATATCTTGTCATAGATCTCTTGGAACACCGGTATAAGCTGTTGCACAAAAGTGCTACGCTTCTGATAAATCACTGTACCCTGCTTTGCCATTTCCCTTTCCCAGATATCCAGAAGGGAAGGATCTGGTTCATCCTCCATTTTCAACAAGGCATTACGCTGCTGAAGAGCCTTGTTGTAACTGTTAAGAGCCTCCATATAGGTGGCATTATACTGTGAAATGACCACATCCATCAGCCGGCGGCGCCCCTCTGAACTTCCCTCGATAAGGAAACTGTCAGAAGGGGTAGCCAAAACCAACGGAATGAAACCGATATGCTGGGAAAGCCTTTTATATTCCTTCCGGTTGCGCTTGAAATGCTTTTTCGTTCCCCTTTTCATTCCACAATAGATATTCTCGCTGTCTCCCTGATCCGTGATATACTCGGCTTCAAGCACAAAGAAATCCTCACCATGCGTAATACATTGAGAATCTATAAGATTATAAGCACTATGACAGAACGAAAGATAGTAAACCGCATCCAGAAAATTAGTCTTTCCCGTACCATTATGACCAACAAAACAATTGATCTTGGGCGAGAGCTCAAAACTGGCAGAACGGATATTCTTGTAGTTGACAAGGGATATAGTCTTTAAAATCATAATGAGATAGCATCTATGTGCTGCAAAAGTACTGCAATTCGGGCGAAAACCGAAAAAAGTAAGTAATAATTTTCAATATATCGAAGAAAATGATTAATTTTGCGACGATATATTGAAAAATAAAAAACAACAAAATAAATGGCAAACAAAATGGAAAAAAGTGGGCTGGATATCAATGCGTCACTTTACAAATCAGAAGCTTTCGCAACTAAGTATAGGAAAGCTTTCATCATTGCTATCGTGGCAATCGTAGTAATCATCCTTGGAGCTTTTGCTTATCATACGTACATCGCTGTTCCACGTCAGGAAAAAGCCAGTACCGCTCTGGGCAGAGGTCAGGAATATTTCAACCAGGAAATGTTTGACAAGGCACTCAATGGTGACGGTGCCGGCTACGAAGGATTTGCAAAGATTGCTGACGATTTCAGTGGTACTGATGCTGCCAATCTGGCCAACCTGTATGCAGGACTTTGCGAAGCAAACCTGGGGAAATGGGCTGATGCACAGAAATATCTCGAAAATTACGATACAAAGAGCGACGAAATGGTCAGTCCTGCTGCCCTCTCCGCACTTGGTGATGTATATGCACACAATAATGAACTTGACAAGGCTGTAGAAAGTTTCAAGAAAGCTGCAGACATGGCAGACAGCAAGGCTCCGGACGGAGCAAGCAGCACACTTTCTCCTATTTTCCTTCTCAAGGCCGGCGAGATTCTAGAAAGTCAGGGAAAGAAAGACGATGCACTCAAGATCTATCAGGATATAAAGAAGAAATATCAGGTTTCTGCCGTTGTACAGAGCAATGATATTGACAAATATATAGAAAGGGCCTCAACAAAATAATGGCAACAGTACTTCACAATTTATCATCATACGATTTCAACAAAGTTCCAGACGCTAGTAACATGTGCTTCGGCATCGTAGTGGCAGAATGGAACGAAAATATTACCGGCGCCTTGCTTAAAGGCGCTGTTGATACTTTAATAAAAAACGGCGCACTGGAAGA
>DMYZ01000086.1:3852-9150 GCA_003483565.1 Prevotella sp. | reverse complement strand
TTGGTTTATAACAATTACCGTGCGAAAAGCTCTATGCAAGAACTTGTTCTTGACGAACGGCAGCGGGAGCTAATGTTTGAAGGAAAACGCTGGTATGATCTGGTTCGTTGTTCAAGAAGAGATGGCAACACTAATATACTGACCAAGAAAGCCATTCAAAAATACAGTGATAATATTTCTGTCGTACAAAGCAAACTCACTAAAATGGATGGTATCTACTGGCCATACAATATCGATGAACTTAAGGTTAATAAGAACCTAAAGCAAAATTCAGCTTTCGGTAGCGGTGAAAATGGAGATTATCAAAAAACTACGGAGTAAACATTATAAGATTATGAAAATATTTAAATCTATAATCCTGTCACTAGTTTGCTTGCTTGGGCTTGCTGGATTGGCTAGTTGCAGCGATGAACCGGACAGCAAGTATTACTATACCTTCACAGGCGAAATGATGAGTGATTATATAGCCAATCACTCCCAATACAGCGATTTTGACAGCATTATCGTAAGGGCTGGGCTAACAGACCTGCTTTCCACCTATGGACATTATACTTGTTTCCTGCCCAATAATGATGCCTTCAATGTCTTTTTTAAGAATAACGGTTATACAAGTGTCAATCAAATTTCTGATTCACTTTGCAATATTATAGCCCGTACCCACCTTATCAACAACATGTACTCTACTTTAGAGATGAGCGATGGTACACTAGCCACGCCTAATATGTACGGTCGCTATTTGCAGATTACTCATGGACTTGACAACGATAGTAACTCTGTGATCGTTATTAACCGTTCTGCTCATATTTACCAGAAAGAACAGGACGACTCTGTTGAGAATGGTATTGTCCAACCTATCAATGAAGTCTTAACAACATCCAACAGTACCCTTGCCGACATTATGGAGCAAAATCCTAATATCAGTCTCTTCTGTGAAGCATTGAAAGCAACAGGACTTCGTGATTCTATCATGCCTATCATTGATAATAAATATGATGCCAGTAAATATTCAGACTATCATTATGTTTCAGACTTCTGGCATGAAGTGGCAACACCTCCAGACAGTAAGAAATATGGATTCACCTGTTTTACAGAGACTAATGCTGTCTATTCCAAATACGGTATTTATAACTTGAAAGATCTCTACAATAAAGCCTGTGGAATATATGATCAAATGTATCCTGACGATGTCAACAAAGAAGGCCACAGTTTTGATCATCTCACGGACTCCGTCAATCCTTTGCGCCGCTTTATAGAATATCATATTCTAAACCGTGATGTGACAGGTTGGAATTATCTGACTCCCCGCGAAATTCATTCCGGTATTGTCCAGGGGGCAATCGGCATTAAAACAGATTTAATGAATCCTGAAGACTGGTATGAGACCATGCTGCCCCATACAATGATGAACTTCCAGCAACTTACCGTACGCAAATATCAGGGAGCCGGCACTATAGGTCAACGATATATCAACCGTCGCTATGACGACACCTATCATATTGAAGGAACATATATTTATCCAACTATTGAAGACCAGTACACACAAGATGCTCCTAATGGTAGATATTTCTATATCAGCGATATCGTTGCCTTTGATGACCAGACCCAGAATATTGTGGATAACCGACGTATCCGTATGGATTTCTCCACCATTTTTCCTGAGGTTATGACCAACGGCATTCGGCTTAATGGTGACCCAACAAAAGACGACAATTCAAGTGTTGCTGATGACACACACAAATATGGCAGAAACTACTGGTTTCCTAAAGGCTATTTAAAAGATGTAAACTTCAGCGGAAGTTGCTATCTCGTCTACCGGCGGCCACACTGGAACTTCTGGTCATACGAAGGAGATGAATGGAATCTCTTCGGTGATTATGATATTACCTTTAAATTGCCTCCTGTACCTTACGAAGGAGAATGGGAAGTACGTCTCGGTTTTTGTGCTTTGACTACACGTGGTGTCGCGCAAATATATTTCGATAATAAACCTCAGGGTATTCCTCTTGATATGCGTAAATTTCTGAATGATGCCTCTATCATGGGAACAGCTTTCGACGAAAAAGTTTATACCGGCATGACCGATGAGGAAAAAGCAGAAGATCAGAAATCATTGAAAAACAAGGGCAGGTATCGTGGACCATACGGCGGTTACCATTCTGATGGTTCTGTCATCAACGAATTTGTCACTAATCCTCGTACTCAACGGGTTGTACTTTGCCAGGTGCATATCGATCCAAACAAAAACCATTACCTCCGTATTCGATGTACATCATCCAGTAAACTAGGTAACAACAACGAATTCATGCTTGATTATCTTGAACTGGTACCTAAGAGTGTGTACGGTGTAACAACATCTGGAAAAATGGAAGATGATCTCTAAACATAATAAATAAAATTATGACATATACTAAAATCAATAAAATACTGTTGGAAACTTTCATTTCTCTTCTGGCGCTCTGCTCTTGTACAGATGAATGGGATGACCATTATAACGAAACCAACCAAAGTAATGTATCTTTGTGGGAAGCCATTTCCAGCAACAGCGATTTATCTCATTTTGCCAAAGTTATAAAAGCATGCGGTTATAATGAAGCTTTAGGAAGCAGCCAGGTATTCACGGTCTTTGCCCCTACTGATGAAAATTTCACAGAATCTGAAGCGGACAGCATTATAACCATTTACCAAACTCAAAAAAACAAAAATATCAAAGATGCAGACAATCAAGCCATAAAAGAGTTTCTTCAGAATCAAATTGCACGCTATAACTATTCTATAGCTTCAAAGGGAAAAGACTCTATCATTATGATGAACGGCAAATATGAGGTACTTACTCCGACAACTTTCGGAGGCCAAGGCATCAACCAGTCCAATCTCTTGGAAAAAAACGGAATCCTCTTTACATTAAATAACAAGATCAGATATTCTCCCAATATTTACGAATATCTCCGTTCAGACAAGGATCTTGATAGTGTATCCACTTTTTTTCATGACTTCAATAAATATGAGTTTGATGCAGGCAGGAGTGTACCCGGAGATATTGTTAACGGTCAGACAACCTACCTTGATTCTGTAACCTACTTAAAGAATATCCTTTTCGACTATGTAGGTGAACTAAATTCTGAAGACAGTACTTATTGGATGGTTGCCCCGACAAATGCCGTATGGGACAAGCTCATCACGGAGTACAAACCGTATTTCAATTATGATAATACTGTAAACAAAAGAGACTCCTTACAGAATTTATACTCTAAGCTTGCTATTATCCGGGGTACTGTATTCAGCCGTACTCAGAATACGGACAAGGCCATTCAGGATTCTGCACTATCAACATCAGCCATTTCTTATTTAAACCGCAAGATGATATATGGAAGTTATGATCTGAAATATTATCAGTTCGAACATCCCTTTGCCAGCGGAGGAGTTTTCAATGGTACAAAGGATTATCAATGCAGCAATGGTATCGTTAAGAAAAGCAGCAACTGGAATATAGACAAGAATCAGACCTTCTTACAGAAGATTACAGCAGAAGCAGAAAACAGAAATAATCAGAAAGAAATTGATGAATTAAAAACCAAGGACCTTGTTACCGTAACTGTTGATATCAAAAATCCATTCCACAACAAAGTTTCCAACAATAAATTCGTTGACATTATTCCTATTTCGTCATCTGCCAATACTTCTGCTACCTTTTCTATTCCAAATATACTGTCAAACACTGGTTATGACATTTATATCGTAACCCTTCCGGCTTTGGCGGAAGACACTTTAGCCACTTCCGAAGAAAGACTGCCAACTAAACTTGATGCAGTCTTGGGTTACAATGATCAAACTGGTAACCCCCAAACAATGAAACTGGTAGAAAAAATGCCAACGACAGCAGACGTCATTGACACTCTGAAAGTAGGAGACGATATCAAAATTCCTACTTGTTCCTACAATCTGAACATTAGGCAGGTAACAATACAAATAGCATCTCATGTATTAAACAGTGAACTTAAAAGAGGCAATTACAACCGAATCATCAGACTTGATTGCATCATTTTTAAGCCACATGAAACAAGCTTGTAATCCAACATAGAATTATACCAATATGAAGATAAATAACAGAAAATTCAAAAGAAGAATGATTAGTCCTTCACTGATGGCAAAAGGTTCCTTATGTCTGTCGCTGCTGACGATACCTGTTGCCACCAGGGCACAAACAACTCAAGCAGGAAGCAAGCAAGAGGCCATACAATCAAAATATCCAATGAGGACTATTCAAGGGAAAGTCATCGATTCTGCAACGGGAGAACCTCTTTCCGGAGCTATTGTTCATGTTCAAGGGATTGATGGATACAGTGTATTGACAGCAGATGATGGCAGTTACGAAATGAAAGTACCAGCCTTCGCTACTTCTCTATATACCAACTTACCTGATTACAACCCTATTATTATAGGTATCAAAAAAGGTGAAAAACAAAACACCATCAGGATGTACAACAATGTATTCCAAAATGATTACAGCAAACAGACAAACATTCTTTGTAATCATAGTACAGATAATATGGAATACAGCAATGCTCTTAATGCCAAGGATGAAATTCAAAAACAACTGGGAGCCATCGCGCACACTATTACACGTAATGGCACACCTGGAGTGGGAAGCGTAACTTTCATTCAGGGTCTCAACTCCCTTAATGCCAACGCCCAGCCTCTTTTCGTTATAGATGGTGTCATCATCGATCAGGAATATAGCAGACTAATGCTACACGACGGCTTCTACAACGATATCCTGACAAACATCAATCCTGACGACATTGAAAATATCACTGTCATGCGGAACGGAACAGCTCTTTATGGAGCAAAAGGTGCTAACGGTGTGATTATCATTAATACCAGGCGTGGCAAGAGTATGGCTACACGTATCACGGCAACACTGTCCACAGGTGTTACCTTTGAACCGAAATTCTATAGTATGATGGATGCTGAGGACTGTCGTGGATACGATTCAGAACTGTTGAAATCTGTCAATACAAATATTGCAGACTTTAAGTTTCTTAATACCGATCAGAATTATTACTACTATAAACAATATCACAATAATACCAACTGGCGTGATTTAATCTATCGTAATGGTTTCACACAGCGATATGGCATCAATGTAGAAGGTGGTGATAATGTAGCAGGATATAATCTCTCCGTAGGATACACTTCAACGGGAAGCACCCTGAAGGACAACGACATGAACAGGTTGAACATCCGTATCAACACAGATATTAAACTTCTGTCCAATTTCAAAATCCGTTTCGATGCAGC
>DMYZ01000086.1:0-3501 GCA_003483565.1 Prevotella sp. | reverse complement strand
GAAAACTCCATGCTGACATTAGGAGTTACTCCGACTTTTAATATTGATAAACACTTAACCTTATCAGATCATTTCAGTTATAATCTTGTCAATTCCAACGAGAAATATTACATACCCATCAATGGTGTTCCTGATTATTATGTATCAAGCGTGAATGCCTATCGTGAAAATGAAGTCCGTTCTCTATACTCTCATCAGAATTCCATCGAAAACGATGCCAAAATAGAATGGAACAACCAGTATAACGCTCATTCTATCGGAGCATTTGCAGGTGTCCGCATGCAAATAGAAAATTATAAACTCAATTCACAATTGGGCTATAATACCGGCAGTGACAAGACCCCATTCATGAGTTCCACTCTTCTCAATGCACAGACCACCGGCATCAACGACAAATGGAAATCGATTGCCATGTATGCCCAGGCTAATTATAATTATAAGGAACGTTATTTCTTTCAGGGAAATCTAACTGCAGAGACCTCATCACGTTTCGGTAAAGAGGCTCCAGGTATGAAACTCTTTGGAGCAAAATGGGGCCTATTCCCAGCGGTACAGGCATCCTGGGTTTTGAGCAATGAATCATGGATGGCAAATATAGTCCCAGTTAACTATCTGAAGATCACAACCGGATACGACATATCCGGCAATGACGATATTGATGTTCTTGCTGCCCGAAGCTACTTTAAAGCCGCCACATTCCTCAACAGTATTTCAGGACTTACCTTAGGAGGTATTGGAAATACCGAAATTCAATGGGAAACAACCCGGAGATTTAATGCCGGTATAGAAACGCATCTTTTCAATAACCGTCTATCTCTGGATTTCAATTATTTTAAAAGTCAGACCAGCAATCTGCTTACACTTCAAGAGCTGAACTTCATTTCCGGTCTTGACAACAACTGGTCTAACGGCGGAAAAATGCAAAATACCGGTTTCGACATTACTGCAATCGTCAAGGCTCTAGACATAAAAGATTTCACTTGGGAATTTGGCGCCAGTGCCGGTCACTACAAAAACGAGGTTACAGCACTTCCAGACGGCGAGAATTATATTGATACGCATGTATATGGTGCTACCATTCGTACAGCCGTAGGTCATGCTGCCAATCTATTCTATGGCTATAAAACAGATGGTATCTTCACTACTACGGAAGCTGCCGACAATGCCGGACTATATACTTTGGCAGCCAACGGTATCACTAAAAACTATTTCAAGGCAGGAGATATGAAATTTATTGATACCAACGGAGACCATGAAATCAACGAAAAAGATGAGCAGGTTATAGGAAATCCAAATCCTGACCTTTATGGTAATGTATTCACCTCCTTTACATATAAAAGGATACGTCTTGACTTCAACTTCAACTATTCATTAGGTAATGACGTTTATAACTATATGCGTTCACAACTTGAAAGTGGAAGCCGTTTTCTGAATCAAACAACATCCTTATTAAACCGTTGGCAGGTAGAAGGCCAGGAGACTGATATACCCCGTATCACCTTTGATGACCCGATGGGCAATTCCCGTTTTAGTGACCGGTGGATTGAGAATGGAAGCTACTTTCGTCTGAAAACAGTCACACTTAGTTATGAACTCCCCTTGCAATCACAATTTATCCAAGGCTTACAATTCTGGATTCAGGCCAACAATCTGTTTACCGTAACTAAATACCTTGGCAGTGATCCTGAATTCTCAATGACATCCTCGGTCATCGGACAAGGTATAGATATCGGAAGTCTTGCCCAGAGCCGTTCTCTGATTATAGGAATGAAGATTAATCTGTAAAAAGCAAATAACAATATGAAAATAAAATTATTACCAATCGTCTTGCTCACCGTTTTGCCTGTACTGAATTCTTGCAGCGACTTTCTTACGGAAGACTCAGACCATGTCATCTATGCTGATAATGATCATCTGAATAATGCAACAGATACTATCTATTCCGTAACCGGCATACAAAATAAGCTTCAGGCCATCGCTGACCGCACGATCCTCCTGGGAGAAGTACGAGGTGATCTTGTTGATGTAACCAGCAACGCTACAGCTGATCTCCGCAACTTGTCTGACTTCAATATAGATGACAACAATACGTACAACGCTCCTAAAGATTATTACGCTATTATCAATAACTGCAACTATTTCATTGCCAAAGCCGACACAGCACTTAAGAATAATCGTAATGAATATATCTTCATGAAGGAATATGCAGCTGTAAAAGCTTATCGTGCATGGACTTATCTTCAGCTGGTTCTAAATTATGGAAGTGTCCCCTTTGTCACGGAACCCATCCTGACAAAGAAAGAAGCGAACGAGGAATATCCACGGGCTGACATTCAGGCAATATGCCAATATTTCATCAAAGATCTAGCCCCGCTGGTATCAGAAGAATATCCGCAATACGGAACTATTCGCAGCACAGACAGCAGATTCTTCTACTTTCCGGTCTATGTACTCCTTGGTGACCTGAATCTTTGGAGCGGCAACTATAAAGAAGCGGCTCTGGACTACTACCGATATCTGAATACACGCAACGGCACTAACTCTTATTATGCCACAGGCATAAACAAGGTCACATGGAACCATTATTCTGGAGAACAATGGGATTATAGTAATAGTTGGACTTCTATCTACGATTCCTGGAGTTACTATACAGGCTCCGAATATTATTCGGATCAGGGAGAATTGATCACCATGATTCCAGGAGATTCCATCTCATCTGAAGGCAACTACAGTCAATTAAGAAACCTCTTTAACTCAAGAGATGAAAATAATGACAATGTAAGTCTTATACCATCTACAGGTATAGAAGAATTATCTGCCAGTCAGGCTAATTGTATCATCAGCGGGAGAAGCGGTGATCTGGATACGCTGTATGCACCGGCAAATTTAGAATCCAACCTGTCAGGTGACCTTCGATTATATGCTGTATGGAACTACAGTAACAATGCTGTTATTAACGGCAAAAAGACCTTTCTTCAGAGTATTTCCAAATATAACAGTAGAAATATTCATATCTATCGCAGACAATTGATTTATCTTCGGATGGCGGAAGCATTGAACCGTGCCGGATATCCACGCTTTGCTTATCGGATTCTTGCCGGAGGGGTCAATAACAATGTAATTGAAAGCGATATCAAGCCTTATTATCCTAAGGATTCTCAATACCTTGATCAGTTCGACTTTTCCTCCACAAAATATATTCTGGCAAGTACAATAGAAGCAAGCAATGAGAATACGGAAGGTATTCATGATCGTGGCTGCGGATTCAGCCTCTATAACAAATATTATCAAATGCCTGTTACGACAGCAGAGGATTCACTGGCCTATCAAGAAGAGAAAGTTGAAGACATGATCGCTGATGAGGAAGGACTGGAATTTGCCTTTGAAGGTGACCGCTTTTATGATCTGATGAGAATTGCACTTCGACGCAATGATCCGGCATTTCTCGCTGACAGAATCTACAAACGGGAAGGCACTGCAAATATAGCTCTTATGAAAGGC
>DMYZ01000249.1 GCA_003483565.1 Prevotella sp. | reverse complement strand
GAAAAAAATGGCTGACAATTATGTTGCCAGCCACTATCATTTATCAGAATTCAATAATCAGAGTCTCCCTAGGACCGAGTTTTATATTGTTATTTAGATCAACATTTGCGTCAGTAATAACATCTCTGGCTATTTTATGGCTGCCTATAATTTCCTGATAACGGGCAACCTGTAATTCCGCATTTTTAGAAGTACCATTAAGAATTGTCATGACATTCTTACCCTGATACTGGCGAGCAATAACATAAACTCCGGCACAAGGAACAAACTGGGTCTGCTTGCCTTTTGAAATAACCTCATTCCCTTGACGCCAGTGCAAAAGCTTACTCTCCCAGTCAAACATTGCATTTTCATCAGCACTGCGGCCTTCTCTTGTAAAACAGTTATGTATATCACCAGGAAATCCACCGGGGAAATCTTTACGGACATTTCCATCTGTTACGGTCTTTGTGCCATTCATCAAGACCTCTGTACCATAATACAACTGTGGGATACGATTCATGGTAAGCAAAATTCCCAAGGCTTGTTTCAACAACTTGACATCTTTTCCATCTCCGAGAAAACGATCCGTATCATGATTTTCGATAAATGCCATAACACTAGACGGATTAGCATAAAGATAATCATAACAAAGACTATTGTAGACACGATTAAGTCCATTCCACCATACATCCGTTTCTTCTTTCTTGGCAAGATTGATACGGTCATAAAAAGCAAAATCCATGACCGTTTTCAAATAACTATTATCTTTGACAAGTTTAGAATCTTTCTGCCATGCTGCAGTATAAGCCGGTTCTGTCACCCAGGTTTCCCCTACCATATTAAAATTAGGATATTCTGTATCTAGAGTCCTGGCCCACTCAGACATTGCTTTTCGGTCTGCATAAGGATAAGTATCCATACGAATACCATCTATCCCTACCGTTTCTATCCACCATTCACTATTCTGAATGAGGTATTTTAAAACATATGGATTACGTTGGTTCAAATCAGGCATCGAAGAAACAAACCACCCGTCAACCGTCTCTTTCATATCAATTTTACTGGCATAAGGATCAAGAACAGGAGATAACTTATAGCTTGTCTGAAGTCCATAATGGGGACTATTGAACCAATCTTTACTTGGTGCATCCAGATTCCATGGATGATAGTCACCACAGTGATTAAAGATCATATCCATAACTACTTTCAAACCTTTAGCATGAGCTTCCTTTACCAACTCTTTATATTCTTCATTTGTTCCCAGACGAGGATCTACACGATAATAATCCGTCGTTGCATAACCATGATAAGTACTATATTTATTCTGATCTGCAGGACGGTCATTTTCCAAGACAGGAGTCAGCCACAAAGCAGTCACCCCTAATTGATTAAAATAATTGAGATGCTGGCGGATGCCCTCAAGATCTCCTCCATGATGAAGACTGGGCTCGTTACGGTTCACCAACTGGTCACGAAGTCCTTTTATTTTGTCATTTTTCGGATTACCATTAGCAAAACGGTCAGGCATAAGCATATACAATACATCGGCATTCGTAAAACCTTTTCGGCTATTCCCGCTTATTTCTCGATTCTTCAACTGATACTTCACCGTACTTCCATCAAACTTCAGTTTCATGGTACCAGCCTTAGCATCCTTAATATTTAAATAGACAAAAAGATAGTTCGGAGAGTCAAGTCTGACAACAGAATCTACTTTTACTCCAGGATAATCAACAGAGAATTCTGCTTTCCGAATATTTTTTCCATACACCATAAGCTGAAGGGATGGATTTTTCATTCCGACAAACCAGTCCGTAGGTTCAATTTTATCTACCTTAGCAAATGCATTCATGTGCAGAGCACATAAAAAAACACTCAAAAGAAATATTATTTTTTTCATGACTTTGTTCATAATTTATAGATTTTAATCATGTAAAATCATTCCAGTCTGCCCTGTTACAACAACATGATCATCAGTAAAATCTTCCATACCATCCTGATCAATAATACCGGCATTGCAAACCACAGTATAGTTGGCTTTTGGAAGTGAAACTTTAACCGGGCTTTTATTGGCATTAAGAAGAACATAGATATTATTCCAATTATCATCACCGGCATGATTTTTCAAAACAAAGCCGACAAATCCCGACCTTACAGGAAGAAAGACGAGACTCGCTCTTACTCTATCCGCGAAACCGAGACGAAAAGCTGGATGATCCTTACGTAGCTGAATAAGATCACGATAGTAATCAAATACCTGAGGATATTTATCAAGGTTGTTCCAGTCAAGATGATTAATACTGTCTGGAGAATTAAAACTATTATGTATCCCCTGCTTTGTACGGAGCATTTCTTCTCCACTTAGCATAAAAGGAACTCCCTGAGAAGTAAGGACAGCCGTTTGGGCCAGTTCATCAAGGCGAATCAGTTCATCCTCCGTAATATTTGGAATAGAAGCTTTCAACCGGTCAACCAGACACATATCGTCATGGCAGCTGACATAGCTGATCTGCTGGGTAGGTTGCAAAGCCCACGGTTTTTTGTCATAATTTACCTTGGACATATCCACCTGAGGATGAGCGATGCCTCCGACAATACCAAACTTCAGGCTCTCTTCCTCTCCCGGAATGCCGGCAAGGAACGCGCCTTTATGATCATCATCGTAGGGGCCACGCAAGGCATCACGCATATCATCACTGAAAGCGGCTATACCTGGCATTTCAGGTAGATTTGCCTTTATAGCAAGCTTAGATTCGGGATAGGCACATTTCCCGGCACTCCATCCTTCACCATAAATGAAAATAGTTGGATCTATAGCATCTACTTCCTTGCGGATATCATTCATAGTTGCAACATCATGAACTCCCATCAGGTCGAAACGGAATCCGTCAATATGATATTCCTTTATCCAATATTTGACAGACTCCAGCATAAACTCATGCATCAATGGCTTTTCAGAAGCAGTCTCATTTCCACAGCCGGAACCGTCAGATGGTTTCCCATCCTTGGTGAAACGATAATAGGCATCAGGGAAAGTTCGTTGGAAATTACTGTTTTCCAAATCAAAAGTATGATTATAAACAACATCAAGGATGACCCTTATTCCTGCACGATGCAAGGCCATGACCATCTTTTTGAACTCACGGATGCGTGTAGCAGGATCATAGGGATTGGTTGAATAAGATCCTTCCGGCACATTATAATTCACAGGATCATATCCCCAATTATATTGAGGGATATTCAATTTAGTTTCATCAACTGACTGAAAATCAAATGAAGGCAGAACATGTACCGCATTGACTCCGAGACGACGAAGATAATCAGTAGCCTTCATCTCTGAAAGAGCAAGAAATTTACCCTTGTGAACAAGCCCCGAAGAAGGATCAATAGAAAAATCACGATAATGTAATTCATAGATGACAAGATTTGCAAAGTTGCGAACTTTCAGATGGTGGTCATTTTGCCATCCATAAGGATTCGTCGATTCCATATTCAGGATAGCACCACGCCGTCCATTCACTCCTACAGCTTTAGCAAAAGTACCTGGTGTTTCTCCTTTTCCTATATCAAAAGTATAGAATTTGCCCGCAAGATTCTGCTTTACAGTCTTCGACCAGATATTCACCCCTGCCTGCCTCAGTTTTAAAATTTCTATAGGTTTCGAGCCTGTTCCTTCATCATAAATACGAACAAGCACTTTCTTTGCGGAAGACGGAGCATTCAATTTAAACACAGTCTGCTCAGGACTGTAAGAAACTTCATTGAACATTTCCTGTGCATGAGCAGACAATATGACAAACAATGCTGACATAGCAGCTATAATTTTCTTTAATTTCATTTGGCGAAAAGAGAAACAGCGAAACCGCCACCAGAAGCTTCTGTTAATTTCAAGACATCATCTTTCTTTACGACACGGTGAGTGATCACATAAGCTTTAGGATTCGTCTTGTAATTGGCATCCTTGGCATCAGCATAGATCGTACAGTTGTATTTTTTCCCTTTGTCAAGGAAATCAAGCTTTATCTTGCTCTTATGTCCCTGTGCGCCACACTTGCCGCCAATAAACCAGTTTGGAGTACCCTTAGCCTTACGGGCAACAGTAATATACTGAGCAGGTTCTGCTTCAAGATATTTACTGTCATCCCAGTCACAGGCTACATCCTTAATAAACTGGAAGGCATCCATAAACTTGGCATAATTCTCAGGAAGGTCAGCTACCATCTGCAACGGAGAATACATCGTGACATAAAGTGCAAGTTGGCCTACCAGTGTAGTGTGGACATAATTAGGGTTATCACTCCAGGTCTTCAGCTGTGTTTCAAGAATGCCAGGAGTATAGTCCATAGGACCTCCCTGCAGACGAGTAAACGGGAGGATAACGGTATGTTCCGGAGTATTTCCCCCAAAAGCTTCATACTCTGTACCACGAGCACTTTCATTGCCTATAAGATTAGGATAAGTACGGCAAAGTCCTGTCGGCCGGGTAGCTTCATGGGCATCCACCATAATATGGTGCTTGGCCGCTTCCTTTACACAATAAAGATAATGATTATTCATTTCCTGAGAAAAGTGATGATCGCCTCTTGGAATGATGTCTCCGACATAACCAGACTTGACTGCATCATAACCATATTTGTTCATCAGATTATAAGCATCTTCCAAATGGCGCTCATAATTAATGACACTAGATGAAGTCTCATTATGCATCATCAATTTTACACCCTTGGAGTGTGCATAATCATTCAGATATTTGATATTGAAGTCAGGATAAGGTGTCACGAAATCAAAAACATCAGCCTTCCAGTGATTAGCCCAGTCTTCCCAGCCGACATTCCAGCCTTCGACCAAGACTTCCTGTATTTTATTAGCAGCGGCAAAGTCAATATATTTCTTTACTTCAGCAGTAGTAGCACCATGGCGTCCATTAGGTTTCACCTTGCTCCAGTCAATCTGGTCCAGCTTGATCGAAGGGAAATCATCGGTATAGTTCCATGTTTTTTTGCCTACAATCATTTCCCACCATACACCACAGAACTTGGTTGGATGAATCCAACTGGTATCCTTTATTTTACAAGGTTCATTAAGATTAAGGATCAGATGGCTAGCCAACATTTCACGTGCGTCATCACTTACCATAACGGTACGCCATGGAGTCTGGCATGGTGTCTGCATAAATCCTTTATATCCGGTAGCATCAGGGGTTAGCCAGGATTCAAAGACCATATTTTTATCATCAAGGTTAAGATGCATAGTGGCATAATTGACACAGGCAGCTTCATGAATATTAATATACAGTCCATTGTCCGTCTTCATCTGCAAGGCCGTCTGAACTCCTGTAGGAGAAAACACCGATACAGAGGAGTTATTCCAGTTGACAGCATCATGAAAACGGTCTCTTATTTCAGAAAGTTTAGACTGCTGAGTCTCCTGCTCCTGCGTGTCATAGTCTCCGGGAAGCCACCATGCCGTATGGTCACCAGTCATAGCAAACTGGGTATGTTCATCTTTAATAATAAAATATACCAAAGAATCCTGCTGAGGAAATTCGTAACGGAGCCCGATTCCTTCATCGTAAACGCGGAAGCGGATGATCATATTTCTCTTAGTTGCAGGTTGATTCATATCTACTTCCAATTCATTATAATGATTACGAATAGAAGCGACCTCTCCCCACACCGGTTTCCAGGTTTCATCAAAAGCTGACGTTTTGGTATTGGCAATAGTAAAACCATCCATAAGACTTGTTTCACGCAATCCTTTGGTGGCATGCTTGTCTTTAGCCAGTTCCAGTCCAAGATGAGAAGGTTTTATTACCGCCTTCCCTTTATATGACATTTCATATGTCGGTTGCCCTGTATCTGTCAAAGAGAATTTCAAGATGACATTTCCGTCAGGCGATTTTACAGTCTGAGCCGATACCACCAAAGGCAGCAGTACCACAAATAAGAATAAAATTACTTTCTTCATTGCCTTATATATTTATACTGTTTTTTACTTTCTGCCAGCTTCAAGAATCAGTTCAGAAATAGTATGCGAAAATTCTTTATCCGCTGTCAAATCTTCAATATTGACATGCATCCGATAACGCCAGTAATGATGAGGATCAGCAGGTATATTAATTCTTTCGGCAGTTTCATCAGCCAGACGGAGCCTTTCATTAATTGCCATCCAGTCCTGAATACTGATGACACACAACATAGAAGGACAAGTAAGATGACGGCTGACAATATCTTTGGCAAGCCATCCTGGCAGAGGGTGAGGAGCAGGACCTTCGCGATAAAGCATACTGCTATAATAATCTTGAGTACGATTCCTGTCTTCATCCCACCATTGGCGGAGCGTTGGCATATCATGA
Organism: Prevotella sp.; assembly: GCA_003483565.1. Classification (GTDB taxonomy): domain Bacteria; phylum Bacteroidota; class Bacteroidia; order Bacteroidales; family Bacteroidaceae; genus Prevotella. The sequence continues at coordinate 1,459 of DMYZ01000249.1, read as the reverse complement.
GAAGATATGGTACATACAGAACGATACGGATTTTTGCTCAAATGTCCAAAGCGTGTTGACGGATCCTTTGGCATAGACTGTATTTCAAGACTCAAAATACGAAGTTCATTCATGACCCAAGGCACACAAGCCGGTACCATACCAAGATCTTCAGCACACACCAGCATCCGGGTTGCCTGTACAAGTTTCGGCAATTTCTTCATTGCCTCACCATACCAGAACTGATTATTGCGACGATAGAAATAATCATTATATAATCTATTGAATGCTGCTTTGTCTTTATCCCACAATGATTCATAGATAAAATCAAACTGGACGGAAATACGTGGATGGAACTTATCCGGATCCTTGTGATCACGGACAAAAAGAACATCACTGATCAAAGAATAAAGTCCGTCACGTATCCATATGTCCGTATCAGAAGTTTTTCCTTCGAAAGCCTTCTCCACCTTCCGCTGGGTATCATACTCCGGTTTCATAGCATACCGGTCATCATGAGTATGAATTAAATATTTTTGTTTTACCTCTTCCGTATGTTCCTTGAATACACGGTCCAGAACCCAGTCTGCTATAAACGGGTTAAGAAATAATTCTTCCTGAAAATGAAGACCATAACCTTCTATTTCCTCACGAGTCATCCCTAAAGCAGGAGTAAACTGCCCGAGCAGACCATGCACGGCATGAACAGGAATTTCCCATATACGGAAGAACCCAAGGACATGGTCTATACGGTAAGCATCAAAAAAATTTGCCATATACTGGAAACGGCGCACCCACCAGATACAGTCATCCTGCAACATCGCATCCCAGTTGTACGTAGGGAATCCCCAGTTCTGCCCATTGACAGAAAAATCATCAGGTGGTGCACCTGCCTGGCCGTTAAGATTAAAATATTTTGGTTCCATCCATACATCGCAGCCATAACGGTTCACACCAATGGGGATATCACCTTTAAGAATCACGCCCTGCGATCTGGCATAGACATGTACACTTTTCATCTGAATACAGAGGATATACTGGACGAAATAATAAAAGACGACCTCACGGTATATACTACTATCAACATCTGTTAAGTCCTTGCGCTCTCTTTCATTCCAGACTTGATGATCCGGCCACAGACTAAAGTCGGCAGTACCATATAAATCCCTCAGATAAGAATATTGAGCGTATGGAACCAACCAGGATTCTGCAGCTTTAAAGAAAATCTGATAATCAGAAGACTGCATCATTTTTTCACCTTCCTGTTTGAAAAGCTCCTTCAGATAATCCATTTTAACCTGATTGACACGTTCATAATCAATTTGAGGAAGAGCATTGAGTTCTTTACGCAATTTTTCGAAAGCATCTTTTTTCCTGGAATCTTTCAAAGATGGCAGGGATGTAAAGTCAACATACTGTGGGTGAAGGGCAAAAATACTAATGCAACTATAGGGATAACTATCTGTCCAGGTATGCGTAG
>DMYZ01000142.1 GCA_003483565.1 Prevotella sp. | reverse complement strand
GCCTTGTAGTGGGCTTTTTTATTTTCAGAAAAGTTACTACTTGCTTGCTTAAAACAGTTATAGGCGTTATTGTTATTGCAGTTATTGCATTTGTTTATTATATGTTTTTTAAATAGTATATTATTCAAAATATTAAGTAGATGTAGAAACAGATTATTCTTCTTAATAAGAATGAGCAGAAGTATTCTTTTCTGCGATTTTAATTTTATTAGTATTTTCTCTATATTTAGTTGGAGTGAAGTTCATTTTATTTTTGAATATACGAGTGAAATAAACCGGGTCATTAAATCCACACCGATATGCTACCTCTGCGATAGTATATGTATTAAGTTCTAGATACATGCAAGCTTTCTTGAGGCGGAATTCACTAATAAACTCTTTCGGGCTCAAACCTGTCAGAGTTTTTAATTGTGTATAATAGCTTGTTCTACTTAAATGGCTGTGATCTACCATCTCCTCTATTTTTAAAGTACTTTCTGAATAATGTTGTTCCAACCAATCAAGCTGATCTTTGACAAAATCATAATCATTTTTTTCCTGAAAGGCTATTTCCTGAGGCCCAATTTTCAGAACCCGCATTTTACTCAGTTCTGCTTGTTTGTTCCTTTTCCTGCCATATATATATAAGGTTATACCACATGCAATTAAAATAACATATATCCATAGTGCAGGTGTTGATGCAAAAAGATATGGTGGTACAACTACTGTTATAACCCGTTCATCATATTGTTTTTTACCAGTAGAAAGGAAAGCTTTTACTCGAAAATGATAAGTACCTGCTGGAATATTACTAAAAGTTACTTTGTTTTTACTATCCGCATTGTGCCATAGATTGTCATAACCATCTAACATATACTGATAATGTACACGATGTTGCAGTTGGTAATTGAGTGAGGCGAACCGGAAGCCGAAAATGCTTGAGCGTGATGGAATTCTTACATATCCACTATCCGGTATATAATAGTCATAGTTGCTGTTTAAGCGTGGACTTTGTAGTTGATCATTAATGTAGAAATCTGTGATGCGAAGTTTTAAATTGGCTCCCTCGTGCATTTTTAGTTTTTTGGAATTAACAAAATAGTAACCATTTACAGTACCGTAATACATAAGACCATTAGGGAGTGTTATAGCACCTCCTTCACTAAATTGTATATTACCGATGCCATCAGGCATCCTAAAGACTGTTAGGATATCACTTCCAAGGGTATAACAGCAAAGAGCCATATCACTGGTAAACCAAATTTGATCTTTATTGCAGATAGTGATACTTTTAATTTCATCGTTAGGTATACCATCTTTTGTGCTTATAGTTTTAAAATTCCAACAGGCAGAATCTGTATTCCAAAGTGCACAGGAGATACCACCGCCACTTGTTGCAATCCATATATGTTTGTATTCGTCCTTAACGAGTTGGATAATATCATCTGAGAGTAAGTGTCCATTAGACTTTTCTGTTTCTTTTAAGGGATAAGCATGATAAGTATTCCCTTCTTTTTTAAAGATCAGTATTCCATCAGTTGTTCCTGCCCACATATCTCCATTATTGGCTTCACATAAGGTTCTTACTTTTTCAAAAGTTCCATGGGGAAGATTTTTTAATTGTATCTTTTTACCATGTCGAAGTGCAATAACTCCATTACCAAAAGTAGCTACCCATATAGTGCCGTCATGACCTTCTTTTGTGATATAGCATTTACTGGTAAGAATAGGTTTTGGATTACCCATAATAAAAAGACCTTTATCCTTATTCGATACCCAAATATTGCCTTTGTGATCCTGCATCAAACCATAAATTCGTCCTCCATAGGAAGCTATTTTTTTCTTGTTACCTGTCTTGTAATCCTCTGCATAAATATCTCCTACTTTGTTTCCTATCAGCATACAATGACGTTCTCTGTCCCACACGAAAGCTCGTATTTCATTGATGCCGTAGCGCTCACTGTTCGGATTGATATATCTCATGAACATTGTCCGATGAATTAATTCAATCTTTTCCAATCCTCTATTAATAGTGGACATAAAAAGTACACCTTCAGGTACTGCATAATAGGTAACCACAGTATTTGACAATTCCCAACCTTCCCTAGGATTATTGTAGAAATATTCTATTTTATCTTTGCTTCTATTATAGTACCCAAAACCACCGTGATTCATCTTGATCCACATAATACTACCATATTCAAAAATTTTTGCACCTTTTGCATCTGATTCAGGGGCGGGTACTTTTTGTTGGAAAGATTTTATCTTATGTGTAGCAAAGTTATAGTGTGATATCCCTGCATCCATAGTTGTAAACCATAGTAAGCCATAACGATCAATATATAAGGATGTAAATTTGCTTGTTTGATGTAGATTATAGGTGTTGACAGTAGAATAAGGATAGTTGCTATTTATTTGAAGTATTTTGCCATCTGAGGTCCCAATGAAGATATAGCCTTTATGAATAATCATTTTACAGTCCTTGTCATTACCATGCATATATGGAAGATAATGCATCTTATGGTTGTTCAGGTTAAGAACATATAATCCTTTGTTTGTAATCATCCATAATTTTTTATTTCCATCGGGAAGCATATTTTTGATATTCAGATGATTCATCTTATAAAGATGATTCTTTAGAATTCCATCTGTTATTTTGAGCTGATATATACCTCTGCCTTTAATTGCTGCATAAAGGAAACCTTTCGAATCTATGGCTATTTTTTCATTGTCAACTTTATAATTTACAGCTTTAGCAGAATTAATAAACGCTGATTGGATTTTATCGGTATGATGATTTAATACAAATACTCTATTATCATACATTAGCATCCAGATGTTACCCTCATTATCAGGGTAAAGGTTTAATATACGACTGTGCAAATGAAAAATTCCACTGTCGTTACCTGTACTATAATTTGTAAAATTAAAACCATCATAGCGCGTAAGACCACTCCATGTTCCAATCCATATATAGCCAAACTTATCCTGTACAATATCAGAAATATCATTGCTGATTAGTCCATCAGAGGTAGATAAATGCACATTGGTAGCTTCTAACTTTTGTCCTTCTATTGGTATCGCTTCCCAGAAAATAATAGAGAGGCAAATTATTACTTGGTATAGAATCTTATTCATCAATTTGTGTTCCTAGTACTACTGCAAAGATACAAAATAAAATGAATACGACTTTGATTTTTTAATAAAAAGAGTGTCAGCTGTAAAATAAAGGAAATTTATAAAGGGAGAAGAAAATAATAAACATATTACTTTTTCTCCCTTTTTTAGTTTATATTAGCAAGTAAGCAAGTATTCTTTGAAAGCTTCAAAATTATTAGGCATTTTAATACTTTGTTTATTTCCCTTCATGAATTTAGCAAGCCGTTTCGGAATGTCTATATCATAATCAATAATCGCATCTACTTTCTCTTTGAATTTAGCAGGATGGGCTGTTTCCAAAAATATTCCCACTTCATCTTCTTTGATGCTCTCCTTAAGGGCGCGATAAGCACAAGCACCGTGAGGATCAAGTATATAGTTAGTATGCTTAAAGCATTTTATCATTGTTTCTTTGATTTGATTATCGTTGTAGGTGGCACCATTTATGAGATTTGTAATCTTATTATAATCGCCATCAAAAAGATCATAGATTCGTGCAAAGTTTGATGGGTCCCCTACATCCATCGCATTGGCTAAGGTCTGCTTTGATGGTTTCGGTTCGTATATTCCTGTCTTTAAATAGTTATAGAAAATATCGTTGGCGTTATTAGCTGCAATATAGCGTTTAACAGGCAATCCCATTTTATATCCGAAAAGTCCGGCACAAATATTTCCAAAGTTGCCTGAGGGCACACATACAACAAAGTTAGAAGTTTCCTTTTTACGATCATCGATATCCAGAGCGCCTAATTTCTTTAACTGTGCATATGCATAGAAATAATAAAAAGATTGTGGCAGAAAACGGGCTACATTAATACTGTTGGCTGAAGTCAACTTCATATGTCCGTTAAGTTCATTATCTATAAAAGCTTTTTTCACAAGAGCCTGGCAATCATCAAAGACACCGTCTACCTCTATAGCTGTAATATTTTGTCCGAGAGTGGTAAACTGGCTTTCCTGTATTTTGCTTACTTTTCCTTTTGGATAGAGTATATATACATGAATGCCTTCCACACCAAGGAAACCGTTGGCTACAGCACTACCAGTATCACCAGATGTAGCAACAAGAACATTAAGGTTTTCTTTACCATCCTGACGTACAAAATATTGCAGCAGGCGAGCCATGAAACGTGCTCCTACATCTTTAAAGGCAAGAGTAGGACCATGAAAAAGTTCTAAAGAATAAATGTTTTTTTCGACATTTACTATAGGTATATCGAAGGATAGAGCATCATAAACAATATTTTCTAGAGCTTTTTCTTCGATATCTTCATCGAAAAGAGTTTTTGCTATTTCAAGTCCGATTTCTTGTAGAGACAAATTTTCGATATTTTCAAAAAATTGTTGTGGCAGTTTTTTTATAAATTCAGGCATATAGAGTCCTTTGTCCGGGGCCAGCCCCTTTACCACAGCTTCATGAAGTGTTGCCAGCGGCGCCTGTTTGTTGGTACTGTAATATTTCATATTTTTAGTATTTCATAAATGTATCCATAAACTCTTGAAGGTGCAATATACCATATTCTCCGTTTACGCAACTTATTTCATCATATTGCTGGACACTGTCAGGTATAATGCCTTTATGCCATATCAGAAAAGGTACGGGCTCTTTTACGTGAGTTCTTATTTCTACAGGGGTTGGGTGGTCTGGAAGAACAGCTATGCACACAGGCTCTTTCCAATTGGTAATCTCTTTAAGAATAGGTTCTATGATGCGATGGTCTAGATATTGGATTGCTTTGATTTTCAGTTCAAGATCACCATCATGCCCAGCTTCATCAGTAGCTTCAAGATGTAGATAAACAAAGTCTTGGCTTTTAAGACAGTCGATAGCAGCCTGTGCCTTCCCTTCATAATTAGTATTGGCAAGTCCTGTTGCCCCAGGAACTTTAACAATGTCAAGTCCGGCATAATGGCCGATACCTCGAATCAGGTCTACAGCACTGATAACGCTGCCGGTCTTAATCTGTGGATACATTTGCATTAAGGTTTTCATGCTTGGACGATAGCCGCCACTCCAAGGCCATATAGAATTAGCTTGCCGCTCATTTCTTGCAGCTTTAGCTATATTATATGGATGTTCACGAAGCAACTTCTGACTTTTTAGAATTAAGTCATTAATAAGATTGGCAGTTTCTTGCCCAGTCATGCGTACATCCCCTGTTGGATGTCCATCAGATCCAATGATAGGTTCATGTTTATTTTCCCAACCCTTTTCACTCTTTACTAGTAGCTGTTTCCATTCTTGATTCGGATGGTCATGAGGAGGGGCGCAGATAACATGTTTACTAGCATATTTTAAGACCAACAAGTGCCGATATTGTATACCTGTAATGAATTTAATATGCTCATTTCCAAGTTTATCATTAAGATATTTAATAAGTATGTCCCCGTTTTCCGTTGAGATATTTCCTCCGTTATGAGTTATAATTTTACCATCGCTAAGATAGATGAAATTACATCGTATAGCCATGTCCTCAGGTTGCATGCTGTAGCCTATAGAAGCCGCTTCAAGCGGTCCTCGACCTTCATACACTTGGTTGAGGTCGTAACCCATAATAGCAGTGTTGGCAACCTCCGACCCGGGCAGAAATCCGTCGGGAACAGTAATGAGCCTTCCCGTCTTGCCTTTTTTGGCAAGCAGGTCCATATACGGTGTCTGTGCGTACTGGAGCAATGTCTTTCCGCCTAGTCTCTGAACAGCATGGTCTGCCATGCCATCTCCTAATATAATGATATGTTTCATTGTATAACCTGTCCTCTCCATTAGTGGGGAGGAATACTTTTCATTAAATATTTGCTATAGACATGATATTGGCGAAGACACCAGCTGCGGTTACACTTGCTCCAGCACCATATCCCTGAATAAGCATTGGATATTCTTTATAGCGTTCAGTAGTGAGTAACACAATATTGTTAGAACCTTCAAGATCATAAAAAGGATGATGCTGATCTACCTCTTTCAGGGCAACATTGGCATGTCCGTCTTCAAGGGTCGCTACAAATCTCCATCTCTTATGTTCAGCTTCCAACTTTTGTCGGCGCTTTTCAAAATCTGCATCAAGTTCCGGAAGATATTTCCAGAAATCTGCTATATCACCTTTAAAATATTTTTCCGGAATAAAAAGATGCTTTTCTACGTCAATTTGTTCAATCTTGTAACCAGCTTCTCTACTAAGTATGACCAGTTTTCGTACAACATCAGTACCACTTAAATCTATACGAGGGTCTGGTTCACTATAACCCTCTTCTTTTGCCTTTTTTACTGTTTCAGAGAGTGGGCAAGTAGCTGAAATCTCGTTAAAGATAAAGTTAAGAGTTCCACTCAGGACAGCTTCTATTTTAAGTATTTTATCACCAGAATTGCGTAAGTCATTGATCGTACCGATAATAGGTAGTCCTGCTCCTACATTGGTTTCGAAACGGAATTTTACGCCACGGGCCAAAGCTGTCTTTTTCAGTTTTACATAACTGTTGTAATTACTAGAAGCTGCTATCTTATTGGCAGCTACTACTGATATGTTATGTTCGAGAAGTGTCTGATAGAGATCAGATACTTCTTTTGATGCAGTACAGTCTACAAATACAGAATTGAAAATATTCATATGGATAATATGATTACACAATTTTTCAGGTGAGCTGCATTCACTTTCTTTTAAGTCTTTTCGAAAGTTAATTAAATTAAGGCCATCACGGTTATATATAGCATTATGTGAAGATGCAATACCTACTACGTTTAGTTTTAATTGATTGCGTTCTTTTAGTTCCTCGTATTGTTTTTTTATTAATTCGATCAGTTTTCCTCCCACGGTACCTACACCACAAATAAAAAGGTTAAGGACTTTATATTCAGAGAGGAAGAAACTGTCATGTAAAACATTGAGACTCTTACGGAGATACTCCGATTTAACTACAAAAGAAATATTTGTTTCAGATGCACCTTGTGCGCAGGCTATGATGCTGATGCCGCTCCGTCCTAGAGTTCCAAAAAGTTTTCCGGCAACACCTGCTGTATGTTTCATATTCTCACCAACAATGGCTATAGTCGAAAGTCCGCTTTCAGCATGCATTGGAAACATTGCACCATCTTCTATTTCAGCTGAAAATTCGTCATTGAGTACTTTTACAGCCTTCTCTGTATCTGTATCCTTGACTCCGATAGATGTGGAATTTTCTGATGAAGCTTGACTGACTAAAAATACGGATATGCCAGCTTCTGTAAGTGCTGTGAATATCCTTCGGTTTACTCCAATGACGCCTACCATAGATAATCCGGTGACAGTGATGAGCGAAACGCCTTTGATAGAGGATATGCCTTTGATAGGCTTGTCATCATTGTCAATGTAGTTTTTAATGATGGTGCCAGGATTATCTGGATTGAAGGTGTTTTTAACTTTAATTGGTATATTCTTTACGCATACCGGATAAATAGTAGGGGGGTATATAACTTTGGCGCCAAAATTACAAAGTTCCATTGCTTCAACATAACTTAGTTTCTTTATGGTATAAGCATTTTTGATGATTTTTGGATCGGCTGTCATAAAACCATCTACATCTGTCCAAATCTCTAATACTTCAGCATCAAGTGCTGCAGCTATTATTGCGGAGGTATAATCACTACCACCTCTTCCTAGATTAGTAATTTCATCGGTATCACGGTCGCGTGAGATAAATCCAGGTACAAGGCTTATACGTGGTAAGTCTTCAAAAGTTTCCCTGACCAATTTACTGGTCAGGTCACTGTCAAGCATATTCTTGTTGTTTTTCCACTCTGTTTTGATAAAATCGAAGGAATCAAACCAGCGTGCTCCTCTCATAAGGGCAGCAACAATATTGCTTGAAAGTCGTTCACCATAACTTACAATAGCATTTTGGGTCTTTTGGCTTAAGTCATGGATAAGATAGACTCCAAAATATATACTCTTCAGTTGTTCGAAGAGTTGGTCTACAGTATTAAATAGTTTTTCTCTTTTAGTGTTGTCTGTTATAATGGTGTCAATAATTTTATGATGCCTGTCAACCATAGCTTCATATTCATTTTTCCACCGCTCATCATGTTTAAGAGCTAATTGCGAAGTAGCAATTAATTGATCAGTAATACCTCCAAGTGCACTTACTACAATTATTACTGGCTGTTTTTGAGCCTCAGCCTCAACAATATTTTTCAGGTTGAGAATGCTATTCACGGAACCAACAGAAGTTCCGCCAAATTTTAAAACTTTCATATTCCTTCAAATTAATGACCCCGAAACGGACGGGGCTTAGGGTTTAGAAGTGAGCGAAATTCAAGAAGATGAAAGTATTACACTAGGTTTTACCGGCCCGACAACAGCGGTAAACCCCAAGCATAAAACTGACACCGGCAAGATTTTGCGGGCAATTATTGCTTAACTCAAATCAAATGCAAAAATACTAATAATTATTATTTTGCACAAGAGATAATGAAAGAATTTGAAATATTTTACTTGTAAAAAACTACGACTTGAAAGTTTTTAATCTAAATTTATCTTTTTATGCTATGATTATTTACAAGTCTTTCCTTCAAAATGATTGATTGCGTCTATCCATGCTTTGGGTAATAACATGGATTCATGTTTTACTAATTCGAAAGCAACCATCCCAGAAAGGCAAGTACATTTAACTTCGTCGGTATCATTGTCATATACTTCATGTATCAGGTCAAAGCTTTTGTTTCTTATCCTCGTTCTAACGGCACGAAACCCGCCCTTACATTCTCCAATAATCTGAGAAATAAAA
>DMYZ01000192.1:1012-6903 GCA_003483565.1 Prevotella sp. | reverse complement strand
TCCGCCCTGAACTGCTGGGAGGATTTGTCGAAAACAGTTCAAAGCGAAAAGCACTAACATTATATCCTGCCCATGAACCATTATCAGCAAACATTCCATAAGTTATATCATCCTGTGCATCATATTCCAAAGAAGCTGCATATGATATTTGACTAGACCAGGTAAGATAACCTTGTTTTACATCCCACAATACACTATAAACATAATCGACAGAATTTCCATCATTAATTGTTCCCAATAAACTTCCTCCATTTATAGTAACACTCATGTCATCATCAGACCATGTGATCGGAAGTTTTAAATTTAAAGTAGGGAAAACAAAATTTTTCTGACCATTATCATCTCTTAAGTATGCCGTCTGATAAATCAAATTATCATCGGTAGAGTTATAGGTATCAAGAATAGCATAAGTACCTGCTATATCTTTAGCAAATTCCTCTTGTTTAACATTAATGGTATCTTTAAAAGAACCTGCAGAGATAAATATATGTCCACTGCGAAGATGGCCTTCATTATTAGCTCCTAACTTAACATAAACACTATCAGAATCAAAAGACGGAACAATCCAACTGGAATCGGCAGTAATCGTCATTGGCAAAGTTGAAGATGCAGCATACGATAGTGTTTTACTATCATCATTTGATATAATAGAAGCTGGAGCCGCAATCTTTAAAGTAGCACCAGCCTGGTCTACATCAATAATCGTTGAGTCTGCTTCACTTGACTTGACAATAACTGTAGTATGGCGAGATTCCCTACTTGTGTTAAGTCCAGCCGTAACAGTAACATTTGCTCCTAAAGAAGCTACAGTAGCCCAAGAATCCTCTGCATAAGCCTTTATTACAGGCTTTGCAAGGGCAATCGTATCCGTCCCCCCCGCAGCTGAGAAGGAAGTTTTTGCTGATACTACTGCCAATCCATTAACAGTAATATCATTGGTAGAGTCATCACTGCAGGATGCCATGACCAGGCATCCCAAAGCGAATAACATTATACTATATATTTTTTTCATTATATGTATTTAAATTAATTAGTCTTTACCATTGAATTCAGATAACGCAGTCTGTTACTTTTATTCGTAAACAGAATACCACTGAATTGCCCGACACTACTTCCTGTTGAAGTAACTTCCCAGAGGATGAACGAATCAGTTGCAAAGTCTGAATAAGGGCTAAAGCTCTTAAATAGCAGAGTTGTTCCTGGAGCATCGGCATCTAAAGACAAAGTTAGCCCAAATTTAGGATCAAAATATAAATATCCACCATCAGCAATATCCCATGCTGCTAACCAAACATGATCACCATTACTTAATGTACCTATATCCTGTGAAAGCCAGCTAAGTGTTCCATCATTCTTGTTGTAATTAAGTTTCATTGGAACATTATTCATAAGTCCAACGAGGTTATAAGTCTTTCCATCACCAGCAGGTACCAATTTTACGGATAAAGAAGCACCTTTATCATAATTCAACTTATAGGAACCGGCATAGTCCTCATACTTCATAAAGATTGCATTGAACACAACCTCTGATGCGCCCGCATCTGAACAGGTAAGCGTCATAGCCTCATCATCATAATTAAAATTTTGGCAAGTCTTCCCGTCAATAGAAACAGGATTAAGAAGATGGATACCTGTAGCTGTAATATAAAAAGGCATTTTCTGAGTAGCACTATCAGTTGTGATCTTCATTACGCGGGAAGGGTCAAGATTAACACTACCCATTTTTTTCCCTGTAACAAAGACATTGTAATTGACTTTCAAATTATCAACCATGCTATTTAAAACAGCAATTCGATTATCCCAATTTACAGAGTCGGCTAAACGAGTCATGACCATTTTATTACCCCATTTCTTACCTTTCAGATAGATAGAGTCCGGAGTAGTTCGCATAATAACAAACTCATAATCCTGCTGTTCACCATCATCATCAGACATCGTTGGGGTAGCCAGTTCATGAAAAATTTCGTTATAAGTATTGATTGTCAGGACGGGTCCCTGATCCTTAATAACATCATAGCTGGAAGTAGAATAATGTCCGGAAGGGGCGAAATCACTACCTACAGTAACCTTATTATTTTTAAACCTCATAAGGTATGTATAGCCACCACTGCTGTATTGTTCACCCGTCCAAAGATGAAGTTCCCATCCATTGGAAGCTGATTCCAAAAGAGTCTTGTCAGAATCAACTGCTTGTTCTATGCGTTCGGCAGCAGGGGTGCCAAAGATCTTATCATCATCATGAAGACAGGAAGTTATTGACAAGGCTACACCAAACAAGAATATACTATATAATATTTTTTTCATTGTGCTTTTAGTTTAAATGATTCAAATCAATAGCTTTCAGTTCTGAAGCACGGCGAAGTACGATAGCACGCAGATTGTCGATATCTAGATTCCATGATTCCTTCATATAACTGCGAACAAGGTCTAGTTTTGCCTGAATAAGAGGGGCACCTGTAGTGCCTGCATCCTGCATAATATTTTCCCAATCTGCCGGAGAGGTAGTGACATAGACAGACATCATTTCAGCAAAGTCCTCTACCGGTTCGCTCATGGCATAAGGGGTGACAAAACCTGCCTCATGAGCAGCGGAATTACTTTTTAGATACCAGTCGCCACTGACATAACCATTTTCAGTAATCAATTGGAAACTGTCTGAATATGGTTTTTTCTGATTCAGAATATGAGTAAATTCATGATGCATCGTATGAAAATAATACTCTGTCATCGTAGAATAATCTGCCAGCATATCATCTGTAAGCCCATTAACATTATATAAAGTAATCATTAAACCACCTTCAGCCGTTCCAAGCACCTCAGTTCCCTCTCCACTGTTGTAGGCTGGGCTTCCTATTAGATGAATAATTCTTGGAACATTAGACTTAACGAAGTCAGACCCCATCGCTTCTGCATACGCATCAAACCAAAGATATTTGGCTATTTTCATCAATTTTGCTGATTTAGCCGAATCGGCAGGTACCAAATTGTAGGACATATCCGAATAAATGTCTTTCATTTTATATTCTACGGCCACATTATACGGTTTAGTATAGTTTTTCAGCAGCCATAAGTCGAGACTATCTCTATCCGGTGATGTGGTAGGAAAAATCTCAGCCCCATTCAGATCATCCTTGGAACAAGAAGCAAATCCCAAGATGAGAAAGGAAGCAAATACTAATAAATATATTTTTTTCATTTTATATATTCCTTAAGTTACAAATTATTTTGTTCTTGGGTTACCCTCGAGTCCTGCAGAAATAACATCCTGTGGCAATTGAATGGCACGACGCGGATCATTAACGACCATAGAATCTGTAACAGCTTCTACATGAGAAGATCTGTCAAGAGTACGACGATAGATGACAATGCCATAGCGTTTGATGTCCTGTAAGCGCTGCCCTTCACCTAAAGTGAGGATACGGCGAAGCTGAAGAATGGTCTGAATCATCGGCTCCTGCGTAATTGGATCAAGGGCGATGAATGTCGGATTTAACTTTTTCTTTGGTGTCGGAGCTGTAGGGGTATAATAATTCAAATGGCTATAGAAACTCTTAATACCATCAAGTGTAACACTAAACTTGCTACCAGACATTGCAGATAATTCTGTATTTATGTCGGTCAAAGCAGCATTATAGTCTTTATTCAAGACTTCAGCTTCCGCACGTACCATCAAAGTATTATCTGTCGTAAAAACAGCATATTGAGAGTGAGCGTAACCAATATTTGCAGCTTGGTCTGTATATTCAAAACTATAAGGAATTTTATTAATAAAATACTTCGATAAACTCGAGTTATGCCATACTGTATAACCAAACTGACTACTAGCACCCCAAGGGCCAGATGCCTGAACATCCTCTGTCCCGGCAATCAAACTACCATGAGCATATTTATTACCTGCAGAGTAAGGACCATAGATAACATCCCACATAGAATAAACCGACTGTAGCATCAGATTGGCATTATTGTCAGAATTAATATAGGCATTAGGAGCAACCTGACCATTAACAGATAGAGCATACCATGTTTTCCAGTCACGAAGAGTTGATGCAGCATCAGCTCCCAAAGCATGATTAGCATAAGCAATAGCCTTATCATAATTACCATAATACAAATTAAACTGTGCCGCAAAGGCATAAGCTGCTTTACGATTGAAATGATATTTAGGAGTGCTGTAATTATCTGTTACCAAAGGTAACCCCATTTCTATATCAGCATTAATTTTGTCATAGAGTTCCTTTAATGTGCCACGAGCATATTGCTGGCCAACCTTAGTCTCAGGAACTATAGGATAAGGAATTCCCTGATAATTTGATGCGGTATTGGCATCATAAGCCTGACAAAACACATTACCAAGCATAAATTCTCCATAAGCACGACAGAGCAGTGCTTCACCTTTAGAAGCACTTAAATCTGCAGAATCAGCTGGTACAGAATTGATATATTTCAGAGCTTCGTTTGCAGCCTCTATAGCAGAGTAATAACTATTCCAAAGTACCTGTGGTGATTCCTCATTTGAGATGTCTGTAATATCCGACCACTGATATGCCTGTGTTTGGAACAAATCATAAGCGGTCCAACCTGTTACATCATAACCATCAGTATTATCTGAATACATTTCCAAAAGATATGCTGGATTTCTTGTAGAATAAGCTGATACCAGCAAATCTTTTACATCAGAAGGGCTATTCAATTCCATACGATTGTCGGGCAATTCATTCAGAAAACTATTGCATGACGTAAGAATAAACCCTATCGACAGAAATGGTAATATTATATATTTATTTTTTAAATTCATAATAATTTTTAATTTACAGACCAAACTTCAATGTTAACGTATATTGCTTTGAAAGAGGAGAAGCCACACCTCCGGCATTTATAAATTCAGGATCCTGCCCGTTAAGCTTTTTATCAGCATAAATGAGGAACAAGTTCGTTGCCTGAAGTTTTAGAGAAATATGGTTGATTGATGTTGAAGCAAACCATTTTTTTGGAAAATCATAAACCAGCGAGATATCTTTCATACGAATAAAATCACCTTTTGCTATACGGTTATGGGTATAGTTATAAGCATTATAGCCTAATGCCAACTGAGTATCATTCTGATATTGCCGATAACTCAGAATACCTGGTATATCCGTTTTCTTTTCATCACCTGGTTGCATCCAACGATTCATGAAGTCCTTAGTCATAGAAGTCAAATCGTTGTAAACTGCAGAATAAACAGGATCCAAACGAACTACATTTCCGAAAGAATAGGTAACAAAAATATTCAAACGCCAGTTTTTCCAGCGAAGTTCATTGCCTAAGGAACCGGTTATAGTCGGATCACTAGGACCTTCGTAAATCAAATAACTGTTATTTCGGCTCTGGAAATCCAGGTCTGTAGAAGTAATTTGACCTTTTTCATTCCTAAACTGAGGTATGCCATTTTCATCCAGTCCTACATAAGGAATGGAAAATATCGCACGGCTAGGATAACCTTCCTTCGTAAAACCGCTTCCCCCGTTACCAGCAAGCAAATCCATTGTGGCTACATCTCCATCTAACTTTGTTACCGTTGTTGTTACATGAGAATAAATAAAATTAGAAGTCCATCCAAAATTTTTATGCTTAATATTTTCAGTCTGGATAGAAAGCTCCTGTCCTCTTGATTTCATTGCAGCAAAGTTTCCATATTCGATAATCTGTCCACCAGTTCCTTCTGTAGCCGCCGGACCTATAAGATCATAGTTATTACGCCAGAATATATCAAATACAGTGTTAATACGATTATTGCAGAATCCCAAATCAAGTCCTAAATTCAGTTCATGCTTCTTTTCATATGTCAGATCAGAATTTTCAACCTTAGTAATCTGAATTCCTGATTCCTTGTCTGTAGAAAATAATCTGTA
>DMYZ01000192.1:0-803 GCA_003483565.1 Prevotella sp. | reverse complement strand
TAAGAAGCACGAATGGTAGCATGGGTCATTACCTGTTGGAATACTTTTTGGAACCATGGTTCTTCGTAGGCATTCCAGCTGCCGGATATATTCCAGGTTGGCAACCAACGGGCAGAATTAGCATGTCCTAAACGATTGGTACCTTCGTAACGAATAGTACCCGTCAAATTGTAACGCTGTTTATAAGAATAAGTGGCCGTACCAAAGAAGGCAGCTGTTCGATTATGAGTTTCACTCAAAGAATAATAATCATTGTTTTGTTCCTGAGCTTTCTTGAAATATTGATAAATATAAAATGGCGTCATTCCACGCTCATACTGCATTCCAACACCATTAAACCAAGTATGTTCTCGATCGACATTAGAAACATCCAGACCTCCGAGTACATTCAGTGTATGAATATTATTGAAAACATGATTGTAATTAGCTGTAGCCTTAGCATCCCAACTCAATTTTTTAAGATCAGTGCGCTGATAAAAGCCACCAGTTGGAAGGATACTGATAGGCAGAGCATAGGCATCATTAGGATCCGTGTACAGATAATTATTGTGATCTCGGATCTGTGATGTTCCCATAGCGCGATAAGCCTCAGCCTCATTGGATGTTTCCTCTACATTATTTTCTTGAGTAGAAGCATCATACTGTACTGCACCGACAAGATCAAGTCTCAGATCACGAATAGGATTATAGGCTAACTCTGCCTGAAACTTTGTATCTACAAGGTTCAAATCGATATTATTAGCATCAAGTTCATGAAGAATATTGAATGGTGCATAATTTGCTTGATAATAAACATTTGGATC
>DMYZ01000033.1 GCA_003483565.1 Prevotella sp. | reverse complement strand
CCACAGACGATAGGAAAGAGAATAGGAGAGTGACGATTCCAATATTTTTCATCGCCATCCCAAAGATATTCTTTTCCTTGAGCATCCTTGATACTTTGCATTTCTGCTCCATGAAGAGACAGCGTTACTGCTAGTTTTTGATTCTTGATTTGTTCCATTGTCATTTATTAAACGTTCATGCAAACTTACATATTTTTTTTGAGATGTACCTTACTTAGAATTAAAAAAGGAAAATCTTTATCATTTTTTTGTGATGGATAAGGTACATTTCAAAAATATTGATTAATTTTGCAGTCTTAAGATGTAACTTTTTAAATGGCAGAAGTTGTTTCGGTTGAAAAGTAAAAAGATGAATTCTAGGATCAAGGGCTTTATGGCAGGCATTCTTGCTGCAATATTTTATGGTACTAATCCATTGGGAACACTACCACTTTATTCAGAGAATATCAATTCGGAAAGTGTTCTTTTTTATCGTTATGGTATGGCCGTAGTTATATTTGTCTTATGGATGCTGCTTCGTGGTGAAAGTTTTCGTATTAAATGGGGGGAAGCTATCAGATTTGCAGTCCTTGGCACTTTCTTTGCTCTGTCATCAGTAACTTTATACTTGAGTTTTCACTATATAAATGCTGGCGTGGCTTCAACGATCCTTTTTTCATATCCTATAATGACGGCCCTTCTTATGGTTCTCTTTTTTCATGAACGTGTTACTTGGAGTTCTACAGTGTCTATAATTTTAGCTGTAGGGGGAATTGCTTTACTTTATCGGGGTAATAATGGTGTGACTTTAAGCGGTGCCGGATTAATCCTTGTCCTCATGTCCTCATTGCTTTATGCTATTTACATTGTATCTGTTAGTCAGATGGATATTCATATGTCCCCACTTAAATTCACCTTTTGGATCGTTTTCTTTGGTCTTATTGCTATTTTGTTTTTTTCAATTTTTACGGGACGTTCTATACAGATGCTGCATGGAGCGAAAGCATGGATTTGTGGCTTTCAGCTAGCATTATTACCAACCGTTTTGTCTCTTTATTTTATGACGATAGCTATTAAAAATATCGGCAGTACGCCTTCTTCCATTATTGGCGCCTTGGAACCTGTTACAGCAGTAGTCATCAGCTGCAGCCTTTTTAGTGAGGTTTTTACTTTTCGTCTTTTTATGGGTATTGTTCTTATCCTTTCAGCAGTGATACTTATTATCCTGAGACAGGCTGATTCTTCTATAGGAGTACATAAAAAAACATTATCTGAGAATTAAAATAAATATTTATATAATCAATGTCAAAGTCAGACTTGGAAAAAAACATGGAAATAACGAGTGAAACAAATGTGAATACAGAACAGATGCTTCGTCGAAAGCTCGATTTGTTGGTTAAAACAGGAGCTATCCTTATGGAAAGCAATGCTGATTGTGCACGTATCTATCGCAATATGGAGCGCGCTGAAGCTTTTCTTGGTCTTCCAGAGGAAAATGTCCATATTAATTTGAACTATAATATTATTATGGTCAACTTAAGTAATCAGCAGCACTCTTTTTCTAAATATCAGCGTTGTACGAAGCATAATGTTGAGATGTCAATTATATCCAAGGTGAGCAAGATGTTATGGACTGCTATAAGGGAAGATTGGTCTCTTGATAAATATGAAGAGGAACTTGATGGCTTGAAGCATATTAAGAGGAACTATACTCCTTGGCAGATTGCTATTGCTGCAGGTTTTGCCTGTGGAGGATTCTGTATTCAGTTCGGTTGTGATTGGACTGCTTTCTTTTATGCATCTATAGCGGCTATCCTTGGTTTCCGCCTGAAGATGTTTTTAGGAACAAAAGGTGTGAATTCTTATGTGAATATAGCATTTAGTGCTTTTATAGCTACAATACTTGCATGGTTAAGTTCTTTTATTTCACTTAGTCCGAATATTGCGAGTGCCGTTCCTGCATTTCTTGTTTCCAGTACGCCCTGGCATCCACTTATGGCATGTACATTGTTTATTGTACCAGGAGTACCAATGATCAATTTTGTAAGTGATGTCCTTTCCGACTATGTGCAAGTAGGGTTGACGAGAGCCATAATTACTCTAATGACAGTTTTAGCGATGGCTTTTGGTATTGCCTTTGCTATTCAAGTTTTTGGCATTGATAATTTTGTTAAGAACCTGAGTATGACACCACACCATAATTATTGGACATTTGCTGCAGCTGCAGCTATTTCTGCTATG
Source organism: Prevotella sp. (assembly GCA_003483565.1). Taxonomy (GTDB): domain Bacteria; phylum Bacteroidota; class Bacteroidia; order Bacteroidales; family Bacteroidaceae; genus Prevotella. Next base: position 5,014 of record DMYZ01000033.1, on the reverse strand, counting down.
GGATTCTCTACGATTTACAATACCCCACGGCGTATCTTGCCAGTGCTTGCTGTTGGTGGCATTATAGCGGTGTGTACCCGTAATTTTGTTAATCTTGGAGCCAGTACTCATAATATAGGTCTTGATATGGGACTTATTGTAGGCAGTTTTGTCGGTTCAGCTTTGGTCAGCTTAATCGCGACTAAGACTTGTCATTTTCATCATATTCCTCATCAGGTTATTGCTATCCCGAGTGTTATTCCTATGATTCCTGGTGTCTTGATGTATCGTTCTCTTTTTGGGTTCATCGATATGCAGGGGGGAGCCAGTGAATTAACAGTAGCTTTCACGAATGCTATTCATGCATCGCTTATAACCCTATTCATTGCTATAGGAGTAGCAATACCAAATATTTTCGTTCGTCGGCTTATCCAACCGAAACGCAAGCAGAAATTACTTCGTTTGGTAAAAGAACGTAGGATAAAGCATGGAGAAATGGTTGATCTTTCTGAACTTGATTAATTTAATTATAGAAAAGACCAGCTGGTAATTTACCGACTGGTCTTTATTGTTTGTTCTATGTGGGAGAATTTTCTTTTATAGTATGATTTCTCCGGAACCATAGCAGCGGTGATGCTTTTCATCATAGATCACGCAGAACTGACCAGGGGCTACTCCATGAATCTTTTCTGCACTATGAATTGTAAATGTATTCTTTTCATCAATTTCTATTATAGCAGGATGATATTCGGGAGTATGTCTGATTTTGAACGTAACCTTTTCCGGTAATTCAGTAATGCCTTCTGTAAGGAAGTCAAAGTCTTGTATTTTGAAGTCCTTCTTATAGGCTGTTTCCGGATCGTAGCCATGGCTCACGTAGAGAATATTTTTTTCTGTATTTTTTTTTACTACGAACCAAGGACCACCTCCTAAGCCAAGACCTTTGCGCTGTCCGATAGTATGAAACCATAGACCTTTATGTTCACCAATCTTCTTGCCTGTTTCCAGCTCAATAATATCACCGTTTTTTTCTCCTAAATATCTGTAAAGATATTCATTATAATTGATATTGCCAAGAAAGCAGATGCCCTGACTATCTTTGCGCTTAGCATTGATGAGATGTTCGCGTTCTGCAATTTCACGTACTTCGTCTTTGATATGGTGTCCAATAGGAAAGAGAGCTTTCTTTAACTGCCATTGGTAAATCTGTGCAAGAAAGTCGGTCTGATCCTTAACAGGATCAGGGCTTGTAGTGAGCCATTTTTTACCATTGACTATTTCTGTCTGTGCATAATGTCCGGTTGCAATATAATCATAGTTGTGTCCCATCTTCAAATCGAAGGCACCAAATTTAATCAGGCGATTACACATGACATCTGGGTTGGGAGTGAAACCCGCTTTTACTTTTTCCATAGTATAGCGGGTTACTTCACTCCAATATTCTTTATGACAGTCTATTACTTGTAATTTGCATTTATATTTGGCAGCTACAGCTGTAGCCATCTCTAAGTCTTCTTCTGAATTGCAATCCCATTCTTCCTTCTCTTCAGGGCCAATCATGATATAGAAGCAGTCCGGATGAAGACCATGGCTGGCAAACTCATACACAACCACAGAACTGTCGACCCCTCCGGAGAGAAGTACGGCAATGCGTTTATCTTTTAGTTCCTCATAATTTATCATAGAATGCAAAGTTACTACTTTTTTTTCGAATTTACAATTTCATGGTAAGGCTGATTCTATTTCTTTTTTTATCTACTTCCAGAACTTTAACTCTTACTTGCTGGTGTAGCTTTACAACTTCATTGGGATCAGAAATATATCGGTTAGCCATCTGTGAAATATGGACGAGCCCATCTTGATGAACACCTATGTCAATAAATGCGCCGAAGTTCGTAATATTTGTTACGATCCCAGGTAGTTCCATTCCTTCAATGAGATCTTCTGGAGTGTGAACATTTTTGTCGAATTCAAATACTTCGATCTTATCACGAGGGTCTAGTCCTGGTTTCTCCAGTTCCTTCATAATATCTTTGAGGGTAGGGAGACCAATTTTATCCGTAATATATTTCCTGATATCAATATTCTTGCATGCTTCAGGATTTTTGATGAGATCAGTAACATTGCAGTTATGGTCTTTTGCCATCTGCTTGACTATATTATAGCTCTCAGGATGAACTGTGCTGTTGTCAAGAGGGTTCTTGGCTCCCGGTATACGAAGGAACCCTGCACATTGCTGAAATGTAGTAGGACCAAGACGTTGTACTTTTTTCAATTGTTCTCTTGAAGTAAAAGCTCCATGTTCCCTGCGATAGGTAATAATATTTTGGGCAAGGACAGGACCAAGACCACTGACATAAGTAAGCAAATGTTTGCTGGCAGTATTCAGATTAACGCCAACTTTATTGACACATAATTCAACGGTGGTGTCGAGACTCTTTTTCAACAGTTTCTCATCCACATCGTGTTGGTATTGTCCTACGCCAATGCTTTTTGGGTCTATTTTTACTAATTCCGCAAGTGGATCCATGAGCCTTCGCCCTATGCTTACTGCGCCACGAACCGTAATATCTTCGTTTGGAAATTCTTCGCGGGCTACTTCAGAAGCTGAATATATGGAAGCTCCATCTTCACTGACTACAAAAATCTGTACCTCATGGTCAAATTGAAGGCTGTGAATAAAGTCACTTGATTCCCTGGAGTAGGTTCCATTGCCAATGGCAATAGCTTCTATTTTATAATCCTTGACTAATCTGATCAGTTGCCGTGCAGCTGTTTCTGGTTGCCGTGCTATTTGTACTATTTCATGATACAGCAGGTTGCCTTGTGCGTCAAGGCAAACAACCTTGCATCCTGTACGGATACCAGGATCGACTCCCATCACTTTCTTTTCTCCCAGAGGAGCTGCAAGAAGAAGTTGACGAAGATTTTCAGAGAATACCCTGATGGCTTCTATATCAGCATTTTCTTTGCTTGAAGCTGCAAATTCAGTTTCCATTGATGGTTTGATAAGCCGTTTATAACTATCTTTGAAAGCATCTTTGATGATCGGCATGGCTGAGTGAGTATTCCACATTGGAGAATTACGATATAGCCTTTCTATCCTATTTATACATTCATCATCGTCAACTTTTATTGTAATATGTAATATTCCTTCCCTTTCTCCTCTTCTCATGGCAAGTAGCCGGTGAGATGAACATCGTTTCAAGGGTTCTGAGAAATCAAAGTAGTTAGAATATTTTTGAGCTTTTTCTTCTTCTTTTATCTTGGGAACAACTTTAGAGGTGATAATGGCAGAATACTTATACAAACTGCGAACAGATTGCCTTACTTGTTCATTCTCATTCACTGTCTCTGAAATAATTGCCTGTGCACCCAGTATAGCATCATCAATTGATTTAATTTTGTCATTAATAAATCTTTGTGCACTAAGTCGATTAGAAAACTGCCCGAGCATAATCATTTCTGCTAAAGGTTCTAAGCCAGCTTCCTTTGCTATTTGTGCTTTAGTGTGCCGCTTGGGCTTATAAGGTAAATAAAGGTCTTCCAGTGTATTGAAATCCATACATTCTTCTATATGCCTTTTCAGTTCAGGAGATAGTTTTCCTTGTTCTTCAATAGATTTGAGAATATATTCTTTACGTTTCACAAGTTCCTGTAAACTAATATATAAATCACGGATATCTGCAATTTGTACTTCATTGAGATTACCTGTTCTCTCTTTTCTATAACGGGCGATAAAAGGTATAGTACAGCCTTCGTCGAGCAACAATAAAGTCTGTTCTATACTTTGTTGTGGCAAGGAAGACTTATAAGCTATTTTATCTATATATTGATTTTTTTCCATTTTCTCTTGTTAATTTGATATTTGTAGGTGATAATATAGATTCTTGTGGAGTGCAAAGGTAATTAATTCATTGCAAATAGTTGTAAATATCAAAAATAATATTTAACTTTACACCATTACTAAAAAATATATGATCATGAACAAAATTTTAAGTCTTTTATTAATGGCATTATGTATTACGTCTTGCTCTACTATTGGCAGTAAGGATCTTTCCGGTCCGGAAGTATCTAAATATTATACTGTAAAGACATTTACGTCTATAGATATTTCGAATGCTATTGATGCTGAGTTTGTTCAGACACAAGGAGACAGTTTAAGTGTCCTGGTAACGACGACAGAACCAGTAATGAAAGATATGGTGGTAGAAACTAAAGGAAATCAACTTCTCATAGGTTATAATTCTCCTGTTTTTATAGGAGGAAACAGGCCTGATATTCATGTCATTATTAAGGGCTCGCACTTGAATGAAATTAATGTTGGAGGTGCTTCTGTATTGAATATAAAAACTTTAAAGAGTGATAATTTAACTGCGAAGGTCAGTGGCGCAAGCGGTTTGAATATAAATAGTCTTTTAGCAACGAGATTGAATGCGGAGGCATCTGGAGCATCGGGCCTTAAGTTGAATGGTAAGGTTCTGGAGGCTTCTTTCAACAGTCACGGAGCCTCTAAAGTAGATGCTTATAAACTACAGTCTGAACAGACTGAAGTTAATGCCAGTGGTGCATCAGATATCAGATGCTATGCATCCGTGAGTATTACAGGAGAAGCCAGTGGCGCTTCGAACGTTAACTATGTCGGCAGTCCGAAAAATGCCAATGTTAGTGCGAGTGGTGCATCAGATGTTAAAAGCAGGTAACTGATTATTAAAGATTGGGATGAATTATTTAATGAATTTGTCCCAATCTTTTGCAAAGCTTTTGATTTTACTGTAAAGAATATTGGCCCCTTCACAAAGCAGAGCTTCATTCGATAATGGGCCGCTATTGACGGCTACCGTGAATATATTAGCGGCGACACCAGCCCTTATGCCTAGTGGGGCATTTTCTATTACGATAGCTTCGTTTGGCTTTAAATTTCCTGTTTTTTTTAATCCCATGAGATAAGGTTCAGGATTTGGTTTTCCTTGTTTCACATCATAGGCCGAAACAATATGGCTTTCATCAAGGAACGTTCCGAAATCATTGAGTA
>DMYZ01000259.1 GCA_003483565.1 Prevotella sp. | reverse complement strand
AGGAAAATGGAAAGTAAGGATACTCAAACTAGTATTCTATAAAATAATATTAAAGCTTATCTTATAATAATATCTGAAAGACGGGAAGACGGAATTATCTGATTAATTATTATCTTTCCATCTTTCAAAGTTGCTTCCACCGTTGTCCTGCCTGAACAATGCAACTTGAAATGAACATCTATATTCTTCGGCCAAGCAGGGAACAAATAGATTTTTCCGTCTGTCTCTTGAAGAAGCATATCCTGCAGCCCGATCATTCCACTCCCCCCCCAGTTGCAGTCTGGGCTCCAGTCATGTCCTGGGCCAAAGAAGGCAGGAAAACGATAAGAGCCGTCTTTCCATTTCAACAAATTCCAATAAACCGCATCATCCGTCAATCCAAGATCAGCAGCCCATATATTAGCCTGTTCCCATCCTACAATACCTTTGAACTTTAACACATACGGATCATATTTCCAAGTATTAACAGCAATATCAAGACTGTCCTTTCCTACACCAAACTGGTGCCAGGGGAATACCGGATACAGCATCGTCGGTTCTGTATTGTTTACGCGCGACCAAACTACAGCTGGAGCAATCACTTTATGCCCGTTAATTTCACGATAGGAAATATCAGGCCACTGGGACAACAACTTCTTATATTTCAAAATCACAGTTGTATCAGCAGACTCCTTCTCCAGATAAGCTATCAAGCTTGAAGTCACCCTGCGCAAACCGGCACATGTAGAGCTGGGATTATAAGCCATCTTAAATGTCTCCGCCCCGGAGCCAGGATAAATGGCAATATGCCCCTCACTGTCCAACAATTTACAGCCCCGCAGACGAGCTAAATAGGAATAATGTTCATCAAAAAAATCAAGTGATGATTCTATCCACGGAATATACTTTGATATATTCATTCCTCCGGCATCCGATGCATCAAAAGCCATCTGGCAGAATTCCAGGACTGTGTCCCAGGTATATTCCAGCCATGCATTATACTGAAGACCAGGATCAAAACCAGCCGGACGCTTCTTGCCATACTCATCATACTCTGGAAGACCAAAATTTTCCAGTTGTTCTGTAAAAGCGGCCCCGTCATGTTTCCAATAAACATGACTGCGTAATTTCGCATTCGGAAAAATACGAAGATAAAAATCAAGCTGGGAACGGAGTGCATCATAATCTCCGCTTTTTATAAGTGGCCAATACAGCAGACGCTGATTCTGAGCTGTATACGTTCCTCCACCCCATCTGCGATAATCAGGTGTAAAAGTATAAGAAGTATCAACCAGGACAGGATCAAAACAAAATAATCCTCCGTTAAACTTAGTAGGCCAGTCACTCAAGGCATTGCAACCAAGCATATAACGAAACAAGGTATAGTTACGGCTCACAGAACTAAATTTTCCACCTGCCTCAATGAAACTCCGCTGCCACCACTGATGCCACCATAACCTAGTCTCTTTCCAATCTTCACCAGAATGAATATTTCCTATAGTCTTTTCCAGGACAACATTCCACTGCTTAAGAGATCCCTGATTGTTAGCAAGTACAATATCCAGATGATGATGTCTGGAAACATCTGAAAGATATTTCCATCCTTGAAAATCAGTATTACAATAAACGCCCTTATAAGTTCCCTGGTATCTCAAATTTTCTCCCGTCATCCTACCGCCAAAGATCAGATATGATAAAGGATTATACATTTGGTGCTTATAAGCTGACAAGTTTTGCTGATCCACAGTTGCATCAAAAACTGTACTATCAGGATTCTGATGCCAGAAAGTAATACAATTATTCTTCACCTCAAAATGATCTTTTGCAGTAACGTCACCTGGAGGCACTCCAAATTTGTATGATGTCTGAAAACTTTCTCTTTTCCCTATTAACCGGTCACGATATCTCCAGCTTTCGTAACTATATTCCACCTCATTTTTCTGTTTGCTATTCAGATCAACATGAATGACAGGTTTGAAAACATCCACCCAGATATTAATCACACGGCTACCATCCCTAACCACCACATTGCCGTCACAAAGATGCAATATCTGAGAGAAATTATCGGAAAGACCTAAAGGTTTGTCAAAATGAAGACGGAAGCGTCCTGTCTTCAACAAAGTATTATTAGCATCAAAACAACCGCTTCGAGAAACATAAAAATACAAGTCACCCTTCTCTACCCATACATTCAAGCCGATACTGCCTCCCCCACAAGGCATTGACTCAGATGAATTTCTGCTAGGTGTATTCCATACATAATCTTCCGGGGCTGCACCTAAGGACAAAAAAGCAAAAACTGATATAAATAAGAAAAAGAATCGAACCATAACTTTATACTGTAGCAGCACGCAACTTAAGCATCCCACGATGAACTAAATTCCGGACAGAATGATGATTCAATTTCATAATATGGCAAATCTCCTCATATTTCTTTTCCTCAAGATAATACAATTGAAAAGCTTGCCGCTGTCTGGGGGTTAAGGACTGCATTAATGAAACGACCTTAACATGCTCTCTAAGGTCAGTTTCCTTATCTATAAAAGAACGTTCAAGATCTTCATTGGACAAACGCATCGTAAAGCTTTCGACTTCTGCATCTGATGTAAAATTATTCCGACGAAATTCGTCAAGCAGCCTATTACGAAGGGATATAATAAGATAAGAACCTAAATTATGAACATCTGGCATACGATTACGATCAAGAAGACGCAAAAAAACATCTTGTATGCAATCCTTCACCAACTCTCTGTCAGAGGTTAGACAACTTCCAAAACTAAGCATTTTCTGAATATACATATTATAAATAAATGTAAAAGCAGAATTATCTCCATTCTGATAATCAGTCAGCAATTGAAATGCATCCTTATTATCTTTAGTTGCACATGTATTCATAAATTCTTTAGGTCTTTTGTTATTTTGTGAAAGCAAAAGTAGAAAAAAGATAAAAAAAGCCTAAGTAAAAACTGACAAAGAAATGGTAAATACTGGTATTTTTCTGCATTTTATGCCCTATTTCAAACTAAAACAGTACATAAAATGCAAAAAAACGCTATAAACTATTTAATTTTCTGCAACCAGAAAACACCTTTATCCTTAACTTCAAATCCAGATTTGACAGTTATTTTCTTATCAAACTCTATGGTTCCAGTCTTATCATTGACTTTACTCAAACGATACAAACCTGCTGGGATATCAAACTTAGCAGACTTGCTTCCCTCATCCGTATAAATTAGAGCATCACCTTTGGTATTTCTTAATAAATAAACACCATTCTGATGGTTGGTTATCAGCATGGAAGCTGCATCTTTCAAAAACGTAATATCACGGACTGGAATCTCAGGGCAAGAACCTCCAGCCATTAAGACAGCCCAGGCCTCCTGTGAATAAGCCTTAGCATAATAGATTACCGCCTTATCCGGATAAGCTTCACGATATTCACTCACGGACTGATACACATTACGGAATGTGATTCTCCCCGTACGGACACTGCGCTCATACTGGCGTGGGGCTAAATTCATGCCCCCCGGGGGAGCAAAAAGTCCTTTGCTATGATAATACCACTGCTCAATATCAACAATATTGACTATCTTATTTAAAACTGGATCACGAAGTACTGAATCTTGTACATCTTTATTCACAGAAAGAGCAACAAGAACATTTTTACCGGTCTTCTGCTCCCACTCCTTGATAGTCTGAAGCCAGAACTTAACAAAATGGAACGGACCCGTAAATTCCTCACCTATCGATTGAATGACATTTGGATGATTAGACAACGCATCCAGTTCATTCATAATAAACTGTTTATGGAGTTTACCTCTTACAGAATCCGTTTCGTCATAGAAACGGTCAGCCATAAAAATACGTTTATCACCAGTAAAAGGAACCGGTTCAGGGAATCCAGTATGATTGATATTATTAGCTGAACGCCAAGGGCAATCTACCCAATGAGCACCTGCTTCCAGAATATTATGCTGAAAATACATTTCGTTAAAAAGCAATATTCCTTTTGGTGCGGCCTTTCCTGCAAATTCATTCAACCGGTAGAAATAATATGGATTTAAGCGAGTAAGATCATATTTGCTTAGCCCATCCCATGCTTTTCCCTGCCCGCTACGAGCAAAAGGCTGTTCATAAAAAGGTCCCCAGACATCGCCATCCTGCCGGCGGATACGCTCATGATCATCACGGCGACGGTCATACCACAATCCATAGTTTTGCGAAAGCATCAATACATGATTCTTTTCAAAATGAGAAATCACAGTATCAATACGATCAGTTGCTCCTTGGAATTCCATACCAGGAACAGTGCGGGTAATTGCTTCAGGAAGTTTTTGCATCGTACTATACTTCACTCTGCCATTCCACCATGGAGCATTATGTTTGCCACCTACAGCCAAAGCTTCATCAATAGTTAATTTACCGTTAACTATAGCATAATGTGGAAGCAGGGCTGAATCTTGATTCAGTGACCTTTTATATTTTATTGAAGCTATTGAACGATAATGGCGGCCACAATAATCATACGATTTTAACATAGCACTGTCAGCCCATTCTTTCATTGTCACTCTAGAATGATGAGCTTCAGCAACCATACGTTGGGCTAGATCAAGAGTAGGATTACTGCTAGCCTCAACATTACGGGATAGCGTTCTGGTTACTCCAGATACATCCCGGCCTAATCTTTTCTGAAGTTGGGCTCCAAAAAGGCTCCAAGGCTGTACGTGATTATTACTTTCATCATAGTTACCTGTACCACAAAACTGTCCCCAACAGCCATAAACATAATTATTACTTCCGTCTGGAAGACTATCAGCATAAATTGCACTAGCTGTAGATTGATAAACAGTAGAGTTTGTGGCATTCCATCCTGTCCCATACTTTTCAATACCAAGGTTACAAAATTTAATTGCATTGCCATCAATATTGACATCATCAAACAGAACACCGGAAGCAAAACTTCCTATTGAGCCACTGAATCCCAAAGACTCATGACTATCACATTGCGAAAACACATTAGGACCGGCTGCAAGGAAACCTGTAGCAAAATCATTGATGCCATTCTCACTGTATAAACGTTGGAAAAGGCATTTCTCACCAAAAGTAAGGAAGGTACGCCGACGATAACCACCGATTTCACCTACAGGAGTAAAAGAACGGCAATCCTGAACTGTGATTTGACTGCCACTACGCTGGATTATAACAGCAGAACCGCTCAAGTTCCGGAAATCAACGATACGAACCCAACAGTCCTTTGCATTGGCAATATAAACACCATCCCATGCATGATCTTCATCCTTGGGATATTTCACATTATAAGTTGATTCCAGAATTAAATTTTCAACTCCACTATCATGAATTCGTCCCGGCCACACATAATGCATGATCTGACAGTCTTTATCCAGTAAAACAGGAAGAGGTGCATCAAACTTTTTTTCAGGCGTTATTGTGCGAGTGAATTCGAGATCCATTTCACCAGGATGCCATCCCCAATAGCCAAGGTCCTGGCCACCGCCAAAATTGGCACAACGCATCTTATTAATCCATTCAGCTGTGGAATGACGAAGGATTAAAACATCATTATTACCTCTAGCAGAATAAACAAGATGAGTATTCATCTTTAATGTATCCTTAATCTGGCGATCATTCCTACCCTCTATATAGACAATTGCGCCACGTTCAACACCTGCCTTCTGAAGTATTGTAGCCTTATGACCACTACCTCTGAGAACAACTCCACTGGCAGCAATACGAATAGGACTGGAAATCAAAAATGTACCTTTTCCTAAAAGGACAGCCCCTCTCAAACCCGACTTCCTATCCGGACGAAGAGAAGAAACAAAATCAACAGCGTGCTGGATTTCTACACTCTGATCACCTCCATTACAAGGAACAAAAACGGAAACAGGCACATCCGGGACAGGAGCCTCCGACATTTTATATCCAACATAAGAGTAATCAAAAGAAAAAGATTGCACATAAACATGTGCAATCCATATAAACATGATTAATAATGATAATCTTTTACTCATTGTTATTCTTTTTAGCTTCGATACGTTGATTCCAACCTTTTCGCTCTTCGTCCAAATTATATCCTCGCTTAGAAAGCCAATTATTGATCCGACCTTTGTATTTACCAAACCAAGCATGTTTTTCATTTGAGTTTCCGGCATCCATTGCCAGTTCACGAGCTTCTTCAAGCCAGTTCAAGATTTGGAGCTTTTCATTATCCTTAAGAGTCGGTATCATTTCAAGGTAGGCCTTATAAGTCTTTGGAGTGACACCATAAGTAAGACCGTCCTTGACTTCTTCAATCTGTTTATCAGAGAGGTAATTAGCAAGATCAGCTGCAAATTCAAAATGGTGCTGGTAAAGCTGAGCCTGCAGAGCATTTTTATCCTTCTTATATTTATCGTCTATATCATTAAGTTTGAAATAACGATTTGCGATAATATTCAAAACATTCTTTCGGGCATAATCGTTTTTAAGGTTCAAACCTTTAACGATGCTTTCAGAACGATTGACAATTGTCTTTACATATGCAGGATTACGCCCCACACTGTCAAGTGCTATCTGTGCAGAGACCTTAATGCTGAAAACCAGCATCAAGGCCAAGATGATATAAATTGACTTTCTCATAACTTACATAACGCCACCATGCTCTTGAAGAGTATCGTGATTGTTGCGAAGGTCAGTCCAATCTACCTTCTTCTTTGTATCAATACCATTGATATATTTTTCAATGTTGGTATAACCATCACCGTTGATATCACCATTAGCATCAGAAGGATCATTAGGATTCAGCCCATTGGCAATTTCCCAATCATCCGGCATACCATCGCCATCGCTATCCTTGCGTGGTTTGCCTTTATACTTAGGCAGGCCGCCCATCTGTGAAGGATCTGTGATAATACCATACTTATAAGAATCATTATCAAGACGACGATACTTAAACAATCCTTCTGCATTTTGTGATTTTTGAGCTAGTCCCCATGTATCTCCATAAGGATGCTTCTTATCAAGTTTCTTGGCAACATATACATTACCTGTCTCTACTTCATTGATGACACGCTGGTCTATAATATCGCGCGTTGGGAATGTAGCACCAACATTATTCATGACATGATTAAAAGTTGAATCAGCAGGAAGAATGGTAAGGTGAGGCATTACAAAAGGTTCATTACTCTTCATCAAAGCTAATTCTGTAGAAGTCAGTTTTCCATCTTTCTCATCAGAAGTCTGAATTCCTCCGTCCCAATTATTTTTAGTAATATCAGGATAACCTTCTACTATATTCCCCGTAGCATATACACGGCCATATTGTTTAAACGGGAACAAATTATCGCTTCGGCTTTCACTCTTGATAATACGATGGCCTACAGGTGAATCTTTCAGTGTCAAAGGTCCCGGTTTATAATAATTATTAACGAAGTTGTCCATCGTTGAATACTCGCCTCCATCAGCAGTACGATGTACCCAATTGTATACAACATTATTAATGAAGTTGAAAACTCCGCCCCATCCTATAGAAGGATTACGTCCGCTATTATCTGCCCAAAGATTACGCATGAAAGATGCATTTTCTCCTCCGATGGTTGAACCAAAAGCATGATTGTAAGTGTCAAGGGCTTTTGCTGATATAGTATTCTGGATGGTTACGTTTACAGTAGGCTCTTTGCGCTCACCGAATTTATCACCTAAGGTAAACATGTGACGATAGAAAGAAATATTTTCATCAAGTCCCCACTCACAAGAACAGTGGTCGATCATAATATTACCGACAGGATTGCCTCCAAAACTATCTTCGCGATACCAACTGTCAGTATTACCACGACGGAAACGCATATGGCGGACAATGATGTCATGAGTATTCACCTGGAAAGACTGGCCTGTTATACAGACACCATCCCCAGGAGCAGTCTGTCCTGCTATAGTAATATAAGGTGCACGGACAATGATTGGAGTTTTGAGGCGAATGACACCACTCACATTAAAGACGACAATACGCGCTCCACCTTGTTCACAAGCCCATCGGAAAGAACCTACCCCGTCATCATTCAAGTTAGTGACCACAAGGACTTTACCGCCTCGTCCGCCAAAAGTATACATACCGCCACCTTCTGCACCAGGGAATGCAGGAATCTTAGCCTGCCTCAAATCATATGGACGAAAAGCCCAAGGCACATAGGGGCGCCCCTGCTCCGCCTCTTTTACGACTACAGGAAAAGCGACTTTCCAAGCACTGTCTGAATGTTCTGTCCATTGTTTAGTCAAAGCATTTATCTTTGCCTGTGCTTCAGCAGTAATCACGGGATACTGAGCATGTGCCACTAATGGTGACAAAAAGGCTACAACAGCAGACATCATAAGAAATTTCTGTCTCATCATATATTTTATTTAGATATTTTCTTAAAGACGCAAAATATCCCCAAATGTAATCAATTTCTTTTATAGAGTAAAAAATATCTTTTAAACTGACGATTATTTTTTTATTATTCGTCTTTTCTTAAAGTACACATTATACAAAAAATATATATGAAAAAATCTCTTCTTATCGTTACAATTCTTGCCAACGCTATTGCCGTATCGGCTCAGAAAATAGACTTTGACATCAATGGTAGACATACCAATGAAGTAACAGCTTCTGGATATTCTTCATGGATGGTAGCCCAACAGGCATCAGACGAAAAAACATTTAATAATGTAAATATAAAAATTGAGACTTTAACAAAGGGTGAACAGCTCCATGCACAATGGAATAAAGAAGATGTTTGTTCACACCAGCTGAAACTGACAGGCGACGGCATAGCTGCCACTGGCATACGCTTTATCATCTCCGGACTTTCTGCCGGACAACATACCATTCTAGCTTATCATAATGGAGTCAATGGATTAAAAAAACTTATCCCTATTTCTATCTATGTGAATGCCCAAAAAGTAGTTGAAAGAGTACAACAATCAGAAAATGCACAATCCATAGACGATGCGGCACTTTCTTATATCACAGTAAATGCTCAAGAAGGTAAAAATATCATATTGGAATACCGTACAGATCCGCTAAAAGGTATAATATACAACAGTAACCTGGTTTATATCAATTCTCTTTCTATAGATCAAAACAATCCACAAAAACAGGCACGACAGCCTTATCCGGATAATCAAGATTTTCATGCCAAGACGGAGGACGGAAGTCTTACTCTGTCATGGGCACCTGCGAAGCATGCAGTGAAACACCATATCCTTATCGGTACGAGTAAAAATCAAATTTCTCCTGTTGCAACTATCACGGGCTGCAACTATAACCTCGACCATCTGTCAAACCTTGACACTTATTACTGGCAAGTTAATGAAGAAGATTCTACAGGAAATATTACGGAAGGAAAAATATGGACTTTCCGTCCTCGCCATCTTGCTTTCCCTGGTGCTGAGGGCTATGGCAAATATGCTATCGGCGGAA
>DMYZ01000160.1 GCA_003483565.1 Prevotella sp. | reverse complement strand
ACAAGAGCTCCTGCCAATCAATCTCCGAAATGAATGATGGAGCTGCATCAGTGTGATGCAAGCTCCATCTTATAAATTCTAAATATTTGGTCTCTTCCATTCGGTTGAATGGTTCAATGCTTTAGTGAAAGGTATGAGACAAATCTCTATCGGTTTTTATACATATTCTCATAATATTTCTGATAGTCGCCCGAGGTGACATTATCCATCCACTCTTGATTGTCAAGATACCAGCGTACTGTTTTCTCGATGCCTTCCTCAAACTGCAGGCTTGGCTCCCATCCCAGTTCACGCTGCAACTTACGGCTGTCGATGGCGTAGCGCATGTCGTGGCCGGGGCGGTCTGTGACGTAAGTGATGAGTTTTTCGTCCTCGCCTTCCTTACGGCCAAGCAGACGGTCTACGGTCTTGATGAGAACATGTATGATGTCTATGTTTTTCCATTCGTTGAAGCCACCTATATTATAGGTGTCTGCTATCTTTCCCTTATGGAAGATAAGATCAATGGCACGGGCATGGTCTTCCACGTAAAGCCAGTCGCGCACATTCTCGCCCTTGCCATACACAGGCAGAGGCTTACGATGGCGGATGTTGTTGATGAACAGTGGGATGAGCTTCTCTGGGAACTGGTAAGGCCCATAGTTGTTGGAGCAGTTCGTGACAATTGTCGGCATGCCGTATGTGTCATGGAAAGCGCGCACGAAATGGTCACTTGAGGCCTTCGATGCAGAATATGGAGAGTGCGGTCTGTATTTCGTATCCTCTGTGAAGAACTCCGTGCCGTAAGCATGATGATGGTCACTCGATGCCTTCGTGGTGAATGGGCTCTCTATCCCTTCAGGATTGGTCAGCTCCAAGGCACCATAGACTTCGTCCGTTGAGATGTGGTAGAACCGGCATTCCACGTCCTCACCATTCTTTGTCATGTGCCAAGGTGTTGGCTGGTTTCCCCAATAGTCCTTGGCAGCCTGCAACAGACTCAATGTGCCTATCACATTGGTATGAGCAAAGGTGAAAGGATCTTTGATGCTGCGGTCAACATGGCTTTCAGCCGCAAGATGGATGATGCCGTCAACTTGTTCGTCCTCGATGAGCTTACGGAAGTCTTCGAAGTCACAGATGTCCATCTTGACAAACTTATAGTTCGGCTTATCCTCAACATCTTTGAGGTTGGCAAGGTTACCAGCGTATGTAAGCTTATCCAGGTTGATAATCTTATACTCAGGGTATTTATTTACGAAAAGTCTTACCACGTGGCTGCCAATAAAGCCTGCACCACCGGTAATAACTATTGTTCTCTTGTAGTTCATTGCTTACTTGTTTAGTAGGTTATTCATGCATTCCTTCAAGGAATCTGTCCAATATGGAACCTTTATTCCGAATGTCTCTTTAATCTTTGTCTTGTCAAGAACTGAATAAGCTGGACGCTTAACAGGGCTTGGGAACTCATCACTATGGCAAGGCTCTATGTCGCAATAGGTATTACCTGCCAGTTCTGCAATCTTCTTGGTAAAGTCATACCAACTGCATACACCTTCATTCGAGAAGTGGTAAATACCACTCTTGCCAACATACTTGCGATTCTCTACAATATCATTGATGACATCAGCAAGGTCGCCAGCGTATGTTGGAGTACCCGTCTGATCAAACACGACTTTCAACTGAGGCTTAGTTGCTGTCAGGTTGAGCATTGTCTTGACAAAGTTGTGACCAAATTCACTATAAAGCCATGCAGTGCGTATGATTATATAGTCACAACCAACAGCTTGAATTTTTTGCTCTCCATGCAACTTCGTCAATCCATAAACACCTGTAGGAGTTCCTTTCTGGCCTTCTCTACATGGCGTATTATATGGATCCCCGCCAAATACATAGTCTGTTGAAATATGTACGAGTAGTCCACCGACTTCCTTCATTGCCTTAGCAAGATTCTCAGGTGCTGTTGCATTCAATGTCTCTACAATTTCACCGGCAGTTTCAGCCTTATCAACGTTTGTCCAAGCAGCACAGTTAATAATGCACTTGACATCATTGTTCTTGACCATTTTTCGTATGGCATCAAGATCCGTAATGTCAAGCTTCTGATAACCGTCACAGACATCTGTAAAGATGTAGTTGTCTTTTGACTTCTTGCTAACGAGCAGCATCTCGTTTCCAAGTTGCCCGTTAGCTCCAGTTACAAGAATATTCATAATTCCTATTTCGTTAAACGATTATATTTTCTCACTCTGATCAGGAGCATACAAATCAACGTTGTAGTCGAAAGGAGAGTTAAAGTCCTTCAACAACTCATGTTTAGTATCTTTATCAGATAGTATTGCATGTTCTGTAGGAATCTTCCAATCAATGCCAAGATTGTCATCAAGAATGCTTATGCCGCCATCAGCCTCAGGATGATAGAAGTTATCACATTTATACTGGAATACAGCAGTATCAGAGAGCACTGAAAAACCATGAGCAAAGCCCCGAGGAATGAAGAACTGTCTATGGTTATCCTCTGTAAGTTCAACAGCTACATGTTTGCCGTATGTAGGACTTTCTTTGCGTATGTCTACAGCCACATCAAGTACTGCACCACGTACACAACGAACCAGTTTGCTTTGGCTGTATGGTGGACGCTGGAAATGTAATCCTCTCATTACTCCATACGAAGACTTTGATTCATTATCTTGTACAAAATCAATGTGACGTACTTTTGCATCGAACTCTCGCTGAGAAAAGCTCTCGAAGAAATATCCTCTTGCATCGTTAAATAGGCGTGGCTCTATAATATACACGCCATCAATCTCAGTTTTTATTACTTCCATAATATTATTTTTGCTTATTCAATTTCCAAAAGAATCTTGTGAACTTTGATACAACCCACCATCTTGCTTCACTTGGGCAGACAAAACCTAAATGGTAACAACGACCTAGAACCCAAAGGTAATTGTGAAATGCATCATTCATTCCATTATGATGAAAGACATATTTACCACGACCAAAGTTTCCTACGGTCATTATATCCTCTATCATCTTTCTTGCCCATTGTTTTTCTCGATACAAGAAAGGTTCTACTTGCGAAGGTAATTTCAATCCAAGATATTCTACACAAATGCATGTAAAGATTCTGAATGCACGCTGCATCCTCATTCTATACAAGAATTCATCGTGTTGTAACCAGTCTATCTTGTCTGCACAACTCGATAAGAACATTGCATAATCTATCACCTGCCTCAATCCCAATCCTTCTTCATATACATGGTTTACCATGTGCGATATCAGGAATACACTCTCAAAGGTAGGAGGGAATACAGGTACTGCATACCCATCCATATCAGCAGAAGACAACTCTGATGGGAAAATCGAAGCGAACATTTCCTGCATAGCATGATCGGTAGATGGACATTGATAATTGTGAACCTTATAGTGAGGTTCTACAGTCACACCGTCCACCCACGCCATGCCATGATGCTCATGCACTAATCCATGATCAACTTTTCCTATCTTCTCCATCACAGCCATTGTTCGTTCAAAGTCCTTTAGAGCAACGACAAAGTCTATGTCTCCAGGAGTTCTATGCAAAGGATTCGGATAGCGTAAAGCCACCGTCTGCCCCTTCATAAAAACAGCTTGAATACCCTCAGCCTTCAAAGCCTTATCTATTTTGACAATAACACAACGATGAAGAGTATTTATCTGCTCCATTCTTTGCATCTTGGCAAAAAGCATCATCTTTTTATCAAAGGTAATCTGCAAGACAGAATGTGGCAACATACCTATACCATCCAATACCAAAGATGATACTGTCTGTATGTCTGAAAGATTAAAAATCCGTTTCCAATCTGCTTCAACAAATTTCGAAGCATCAATCTTCTCCTCAAAAAGTGCTGCTCGAAGAGATTTTAAAAGTAAATCTTTAGATTGGTTCATCGTTTCTGTTCCAGCAACCATTTGAAGTATTCCTCATGCTGATCCACCAAGTGCTCCCAAGAATACTCATTCTTGATTTCCTCTACATTTCCATCCGTGAAGTTCTTCTTATGTTGTGTACAGATATTCTCGATATCATTCAGCATCTCAGTCACCTTCTCTGCATTCGGATAGTACAAAGAGTTCTTCTTCAATACGGCACGATTAAAGATGTTATCGTGAGCGAGTACAAAACAACCTGATGCCATTGCCTCAAGCAGTGAAGGGTTGGTGCCACCTACACTATGACCATGGAAGTAAGCCTTGGAGAAGTGGCGGACAGAATCCAGCTTCTTGAAGTCATAGATACCTCCAACGAACTTAATGCCTTTTTCATTTCCATACTTTGCTACAAGTTCTTTACCATGGGGTGTAGTTGTTTTGCCAACAATTACCAGAGGGCGTTTACCATTTTCTTTTGAACGAAGATAACCTTCAATAGCCATTACGATATTGTTCTCGGGTTCCAATCGAGCTACCAATATATAATATTGCTCCGGCTCTAAACCAAACTCTTTAAGATATTCCGCATTAAAGTCAGTGTGGACATCAGCGCCATAAGCTAAGAATTTACTCTCTACGCCAAAGTTCTCTTTATAATAATCATGAATGCCCATATTGTCGGCTATAAGGTACTGGCTATGCTTTACAGCTTCTTTCTCTTCCCAATGGATAAATTTCTGCACCCATTTATTAAACTTTGTGCGCTTGTATTCCAGTCCATCCATATTCGTCACTACAATAGGACTCTTGATCTTCTTGACATTGAACCAGATGAATGCAGGAATGATACTTGTATACCCTGCTTCATATATAATGTCGAAATGCTCTTTTTTCAAAGCATCTTTCAGAGAAGAAAAATCATAGAAGAAAGATCCCACGCTTCCGCCCATCCAAGGTTCCGGGCTATATATATGCTTGATACGCACACCTTTATATTCATTCTCTTTATAAGGATGATAGGATGGTGAATACACGGTTACATCATGTCCTCTTTTTGCAAGTCCTACAGAGATATACTCTGCAAATTGCTCAAATCCGCCGTAGTTATTTGGTATACCACGAATGCTTACAAATGCTATTTTCATTTTTTTCTAACTATATTTATTATGGTATATATTGCACTCTATGAGATTATAATACAGAGATTAACAAAACAAGTATCTGAAATTGCATAGAATATTTATCATTGAAGGTCATACTTGTCTTTTACTTCTTGGAAGAAATTCATTAAACGTGGATAATATTTTTTTCTATCGAAATGTTCCTTGGCAAAAGTCAAGGCGTTACGACAGAAGTCTAGATAGGTGTTATCATCCAATTCATTAGCCTTTCTAACAAACTCTGCCAGTTCTTTCTTATTACCACTTTCAAAGAGATAACCTGTTCTTCCATTATCAATAATCTCTGGTATACCTCCTATCTCAGCACCTATTGCGGGCACGCCTTCTGCGTATCCTTCGATTATAGTCATTGGATTATTTTCATACCATTCTGAAGGAACCATAATAAAGTATGCGCCAGACACTAAATCTTGCAAAGGCTTTCCGCTCTGATACCCCAAGAATTCCACATTGTCCATTTTGTTGTTCTTGACGAATTCCTTCAATTCTGTTTCAAGAGGTCCTGTTCCGGCAATTTTCAGACGACACAGCGCTGTTTCCTTAAATGCTGTTATTAATGTTTTGATGCCTTTTTCATAAGAAAGTCTTCCAAAAAACAAAAAATACTTATCATTCTTTTTAGTGATAGCATCTTTCGATTTGAAATTGTCTGTAAGATTATAAAGAACGGTATTAGGTCTATTCTTCAGCGCCGGCATATATTGCTCTAACTTACTCTTTGCAAAATTACTTACATATATTATTCCATCTGCGTACTTAGATGGACTTGTATACCAATTTCTAAGATACTGCTCCGCTGCCATCATAGCACTCAATGCGTAACTATCTTTACAGCATTTGTTTTGTATACATTTATAGAAATACTTTCCTTTACATTGTTCGCAAACTTTCCCCTTTCCATTGCGAAAAGTATAGGCAGGGCAAACAATGCGATACTCATGAATTGTAAAAACAATAGGAATATGATGTCGTTTTAATACAGGTAAGATAGAACCTGTAATTTGTCCCCATATTAAATGAATCTGAGCAATTTCAGGTTTCTCTACCTCTATGAGTTCTTCCAACTTCTTGGCAGCTTCATGATTATAGAAATATCCTACAATATTCTTAATGGGACGGAGAATACCTTTTCTTGTTTCCTTCGACTCTGGGAAATATTTACTTTGGGCTGATGGCAAGTTTTCCTTCCATTTCAATGCGAAATTTATTACTTTATCACCATGCTCACGAAGCAAATCTGAAACACTGAAGTATACTGCTTCAGATCCACCTTTACGATAGTGAAAAACATTTATTTCGAGAATCTTCATAAATCTATCTTAATTTGAACTTTAACTTACTGCCACCTACCTTATGCTCAAAAGCTTTAACTGCTGCATTTGCATTATTTTTATAATATACAATTTTATATTTGCCTGAGTAATCAGTCCAAAGTATTGCGCCTTCATCAAGATAATACGTGTTATTATCAAATGTTAACAACTTGGAATATCCGGAAGTCAACAGACCATTACCTCCATAAAACTTGTTACCCTTAATTCTCAATGAAGTCTTGGCACCAATACTATATGTTAGTATATGTGTATCATGTACTTCTGGAGAATTGAATCCATTATCATGCCCATTATCTTTACATATGTTATTAATAAAAGCACAATTCTCCACATCATGATAGAAGCCAGTTTTACTATTTTTCACCCACCAGATTTCAAAAGCTTGTCTACAGTTATGAAATAGATTATCATGGAAAATAATATTCTTGGCGTATGAACTATCTCCACAATTGCCTTGAATAGTAGAACCACAATCAAAAGTGTAAGATATTACATTGTACGCTACCTCACCATTCTGTTTTGGACCTAAAAATTCCACTCCATTTCCATATCGTACCCACGACTTATAGCCAAGTAATTGAGAACCTCCTATATGATTTATTTTGCAATGGAATATTTTAACATTACTTCCACAACTTAAGCCATGGCACCCGAAGCCTTCCACATCTACTCCCTCAACTTTGGCATTACTTACCGTTATTGCATTGCCGTAGGTTGAAAAAGCATATGCATACTGGTTAGGATCTTTATTGCAATATATATATAGGTATTGGAAGTCCTCACTTGTAAATTTTACGTTATCTTTTTTAGAGCACTGCCAGAAATCATTTTCATCATTTACAAAAGTGTTGGTCTGCGCGTCTCTGATAGAATCTATGCAGTCATCAGCATACAGATATTCACACTTATGTCCAATGGTCTCTTTAGTAGTTGTGTTAATAATCAAACCTATATTATTTAACAAATTATTTCCACTGATTCTTCCTGTTGCTAATAACGTTTGTAAATCAATTCGCCAAATATGTGTTCCACATGTTTGAATCCAATTGCCATTAATCATTTTCCCTTCTACCCATAATCCTTTATTAGCTGGTACAAACTTCCACCCACATACCTTAGGGTTTTCTCCATTTCCATAAGCTGATATGTCACAACCATCGTCATGTATGGATTCATAGAAAACATCTCCTCGCTTTAATTTAATTGGTCTTTTATATTTAAGAGCTGCTGTTATACTCTTCATAGGTAATTTTTGCGTACCTATATTTTTATCACTACCTCTCGACGACACGTAAATTGGCAATATCTTGCTACTTGCTAATGCACCTTTACAAAATGCAAGACTAATGATTACAAAAACCAACTTAATGCAGTCATGAATAAGATTCATCTTCATATATTAAAATTCCGCAGCACTATAATTTATATTAATTTATAAGTTCCTGAGCAACAAAATATTGCCCAAAATTTTACAATGTCGGAAGTTCCACTTAACTTAGTGCTGCGAACAAAAGCTATGAAACACCAACAAAGACATGGAAAAATACGATTAATATCCGAGAAACTTACAACTTTCGGTAGAATTTTTCAAATTATGGAGTACTTTAACAGTAAATTGTCTTTTGTGATAGACACTGTACTTGGACAGTGCTACAAATCGTTCGGCTATCATTTCAGTTAGATTATCTGTTCACTTATGTGCGTGATTTTGGCTGATCGCAAGCATTCGCTGGTCGAGAACACTTGCGCCCCTTCTACTTTGTGGGGAAGGGGATGCTGCACAACAAATCATGCCCATTATGGAGATTTGGCTTGCTTCAAGCAGCAATTCACGAGAAAATGAATTTTTGAGTCCAAATGGGTATGATCAATTCGCCTTGCGAAATTTAGAATATAGCAAAAGATCTTCATTAAGAGAAATCAAATTCGAATTTATTAGGAGAGCATAGCATTTTGAATCCAACCGAGGAAGTTGGTACCACTGTAGTGATTCTCGTATAAACTTCATGTTATTCGTTGACATGATAGGGAATTATTATGTGCATAGAGAATAACTAATAAAGAGTCTCATGGAGATATTTTAAATATCGTTCCTTATTGTCTTTTAGAATTTCTCCAACTTTTTTACTATTAAAGACTTTTCTTGTGGCTATGTAGCTTTCCCAAACATTTTTTAAGCCATCCTTTGAATCGCAAGTGCCCAAGAAAGCTTGGGGATAAAGACCGAAGTCCTTTAATAAGGAAATGTGCTTACTTTCTCCACCCGTCATCATTTCTTTTGCCGACTTTACATAAATCAGCACAGGAGTAAGATTTTTGAAACTGAATACTCCGTCATGAAAACGATGGGTTATGACAAAGTCCATATAACGATATAGACCAACTTGCTCAAGAGGCGACATATCTATCAAAACAATATCACTCCATGAAACGCCACGGTTAGTTACCAAAGTGTACCCTTTATCCTTTAAATCCTTAGCTACGTCCTTAAGCCAATAGTCATTACCATAAAATTGAATAAAGACAGACTTCTTAGGTAACGTAATGCCCTTTATCAAGAGGTAGTTATCAATATATGAATAGTCAATATCGTATGTAAACGTAGGATCCGGGATATAATCAATTTTTTTGTGTTCATCCACAAGGTGTTCAAAAAGTGCTAACGTTGCCCGGTCTCTTACGCCGATATATGAGAATTGATTAGCAGCAATCTTCAAGTCTTCTTTTTGTTTTATAGATAACTTATCATACGAAACATTCTTAGACGATGCTGCTATCAGAACTTTTTTAGCCTTTATATCTTTCAGCCAATATGCCGATATACCATCATAGTTCTGCCTTAACCTATCCAGTTCCAAAAGGGTATCTGCACCGACGTAAATGACATCATAATTTCTTGAAGAAATAAAATTCAAAGCTTTATCGACATCCTTAATTACAATATCATCTTTTACAAGAAGCTGATTCCTCTTAAATTTGTGATATTTCTTGAAACGTTTTATGTCATTCCAAATGTTTGCAAGAGAAAAAGTCTTGTAAGGCATCATTCTCGTCCTAAAACCATGAAAGGGGATGATTTCTACATCATCATGTGGATATGCCTTCTTTAATACAAGGAGTGTTGATAAGGCTTGCATGTTGGTGCCACAATTCAAATCCCCGAAATAAGTAAGAAGTCCTATTTTCATCCTATTATTTTTTTAATCCTTTCAGAAAGTTCTTAACTCCTCTCATGCTGTCACTCTGCAAGACCTCCTTAGTCTTGTTCATGAGTTTGCTTTTGGATGATATCATCGTGATGAGCTTCAAAGCGGCATTCTCATCCTCCGTCTGGGTGAATGCTTCAAATAGGATTGGCTGGCCTCCGATCTTTGGATCAAGAAATTCCTTTGAGGCAGCCTCAAACTCTTCCTTATTAGAAGCAGTCAGGTATTTGAAGCCGAGTGCTTCTGTGTATACCTTCACAAGCTCTCTCGACTGCTTACCGAAATGACCACGAGCTGCAATATACATATCTGTTTCCTCTCCGAAGTTGGATGCTCCACAAGAGTAGTTCTTGAATTCCTGGCCTAATCCATTGTTGACCACAAGAATGCGGAGGTTAGGATTAATATCACGGTTACCCAATGAATTCATATCGTAGAAGAAGAGTAAATCACCGAATACTCCATAGAAAAGCTTGTCCTTGTGCATCATTGATGCTCCAATCAATGAGGAAACGCCACCATCGATTCCAAAACCTCCAGTGTTGCAGAACACATTCACGTCTGCAGGTACATTGAAGTAATCATACGAACGCAGACTGTTACGTATGCCCAAATGGAGTCTTGAACCAGAGGGAAGTGATTTGGATATCTGCTGTGCCATCCATAGATTAGAGAATGGCATCTCAGGTACACTTTCCAACAGTTGATTGTACTTTAAGAGATACTCTTTATAGAGTGACATGTCACTGCTCTTCTCCTTAGTTGCATAATGCTTGAAGAAATTCAACTCATTACTTTTGAACACGGCACTCAGTGACTTGAAAGTGTCACGCATCACACCATCCTCATTCACTCGCCATATTTTCTTGGCTCTGATACCTATGACATGAGAAATGTACCCGATATGTATAACAAGGTCGAGTTCAGGAGCTTTTACATTAAATTCATTTTCAGCCTGGTCAAGTATAAGTGGTACAAGCACACCGTACTTACCACGGTAATTGCTGGTATTATCCATCATTACAAAAGCATTGCGGCTTTCGCAAAAGGCATCAACGGAATTTGTAAGTTCCTGGCTCCATACGGCATGCTGACCTACAAATACAGCAGTTTTACCATTTGGCAATTCTGGCCACTCATCCAGACAGTCATAATAACTAATCAGTCTCGCAGCTTTGTATTCTTTCACGGAAAAGTCACCATCTCCAATACCACCAATTTCAAGATTGATATGACATGGACCACCACCATCACGTTTTAAACCAATCATAGCCTTGTTGACTTTATCGGTTACTTCCCATTCGTCTTCTGCAGAATTGATGATTTTGGCGGTAACACTTACATTCGCAACGTCCCTTGGAAGAAGAGTGCGATCTGTCACTTGGTTCATATAATGACCAATGCGTCCACTTGGCTGACTGCAAGTAATAGCCAATATTGGAAGATGACGATAATAGGCCTCAGTCATAGCTGGCATGTAATTGCGGGATGCCGTGGCTCCTGTGCAGGTAAGTGCAACGGGTTCTCCTGTTTCCGCAGCCATCCCGCAGGCCATGTATGCTGCGGAACGCTCATCAACACAGGAATAGAGTTCGAAGAATGAATCATGTTGCAGGCTGATGTTGATTGGAACATCTGTCATACCAGGAGAAGTAACCACTCTCTTAATCCCGTTCTGTTTCAACAATGATATAACAATTTGCACATTACGCTGTGCAGTGAAATATGTCTTCATAATTTTTATACTTTATACGTTAATAATTTGATTTCTCTTGATTTGCAAAAATCTTCCAATTTATTGACATTTTTTGTAGCTTTTGCGTGATGGTGAGTTACACCCATAACCAATTTCAGTGATTGAATTGGATTGAGGAATAATGGAAAATATTCCTTCTTTCTCTTGATATTCTTTTCAAACAATGTTACATCATGGATGTAAGGAATATCAAGAGAAGAAATCTTTTCTCCAGCCTTATGATAGGCGAGGATTAACGTACCTCCTGAATGAAGCAGCGAGAAGAGACGATAAGCAAGAATAATGCTTGCGCCCATGCTCCTTCCCGGACAAGTTATAAAGATATATTTGTTATTGTCTAAGCTAATGGTCTCCTTTGATATCGGCTCTCCTATAACTAACGTGTCATAGTTGCGGCCAATAACATTAAGATTGTTGATGTTGCAAGCCCAAAAACGATTCTTATTAAACACATGAAGATTGAGCAAGAAAAGAAGCAAAATGACAACTAATCCTATGTAAGCCCATAGCTGATTGATTAAAACGCATAAGATGACAGCGACCAAACCAGCAATAATGATCATTTTCTTTTTTCTGTTCATTTTAGCTGGGTTTAGAATTTCGGACATCCCCATGATTCAAGGAATATCTTTGTGTTACTGTTCATCGACTCGATTTGATCAATTTCATCTCTTGAGAGACAAAAATCCTTCAAGTCTGTATTTTCCTTCAGCCGAGCCTCCTTCCTTGTACCAAAGACAGGTATTACGTTAGAGTCCAGATGCCACCGAAGGATGACTTGCCCAATGCTCTTGTCATGTTTCTCTGCTATCGACTTAAGAATAATGCTGTTCTTTATCTCTGGCAACATACGTCCCAAAGGAGAATAGGCCATGACTTTGATACCATGTTCATGACAGTAGTCAACCTCATTACGACAAGTATTGAGAGGATGGCGCTCAATCTGAATGTAATCAGGAATAATGTTTTGTTTGGCATATTCTTCAAGATGGCGGACATGGACGTTACAGATTCCAATAGCCATGACCTTCCCTTCTTCTTTTAAGGCTTGAAGCTGTATCCATGTTGTTTTCAAATACTGTGGTAATGGCCAGTGTATGAGGAGCAAGTCAAAATAATCAAGGTGCATCAACCGTAGCCTTTGCTCTACATGTTCTTTAATCCGGCCTTCATACATCTGAATAGCATCTATCTTGTCTGAACAAAATAATTGTTCGCGGTTCAATCCTTTGATATTGGATAAAGCCTTACCTAACAGTCCTTCTGTACCATAAGAAGGTGCGGTGTCAAAAGACGGGATACCTAAGTCAACAGCGCATTGTACAATGCGCTGCATGCTATCCTCGTCTGGCATCTGGTATGTGCCAATAACAATTTTAGGATTTACTGTCATTTATTGTTGCGTTATGATGACGCAATCAACTGTTCCAACTCACGTAGCTTTGCCACCGATTTCGCTTGGAGGCTGCTACTTTCCACCTGTCCTTGAAAGAACCATAGCCGACAAGAAGTATAGGTTGCTCATTGGCTGGGATTTGCATAACGCGTTTGATATGATTCAGATGCGCTGTCTTGTGTCCCATTGTCAATGGAATGCTTGCTATGTCGTTAGCCTGCAAGGCATAGAGGAGATTCATGGCATAAATGCCACCATCAAAAAAATACTGGTTCATCTCCTGAAAGGCATAGCACCTAATGTCAGCACAAAGGAGGATGACGCCCTGAAAATCTTCACTAAAACCTTTACAGCCTAACTGCAACTTGCATATCTTATCTATCTGTTCTCTTTCTGTATAGACGTGCAACCGCCAACTTTGCCGGTTGCATGCAGATGGCTTGCGCTCACAGAGTTTGAATGCGTCCTCGAGTTTATCTTTACTTATGGGTTCCTTGCCGAAATCACGAACAGAGAATCTCATCTGAGAGAATTGCCGAAATTCGGCTGTCTCACTTCTTTTAACTGCATCGTGACTAAGCAATAGGATACCTGTTGAATCTGTGTTTATTGAAATTTTGTACTTGTTGACAAGCTTCTTGAAAGGGGTGCGGATATCGCTCATGTCAGCACCAAGTTTTTCGTTATACTTGATATAACTTTCTATGATGCTGCACCACTCAGAGCCTTTATCTTTTTTCCCCCCCTAACTAAAAAAAACTGTCAATATCATCAAGAAGACTCAACGCCTTTTTCTTACCGAATCCTACACGGACATTTCCGATAGACATGCCTTTCTCTAATGCATGGGCTCGAATATGCAGGTCTGTTGCCAACTTACGAGGATTTCTTCTCATTCCAGCAGTATCAAGATACTTCGTTAAAGTCCAAGCTTCCTGGACTTTGGAGAATAATATCCGAATGAACACCACTGGCGTGGAATACTTAACCAATTGCTTAACATCCATACCTATAGAATAGAATCAAAATAATCAATATATCTTTGAGAGACAGCTTGCAAGCTATAGTTCTTGTCAACGAACTCTTTCAGTTCTGCCTTCATGTTCTGATAGTCGTCGCTGCTCATCATCACAGCCTTCGAAATCGCTTCCATCAGAGCTTGCTTGTCGTTGACATGGAAGAGAAAGCCATTCTTGCCGTCTTCAACTCGCTCTGCAAATCCCGAGATATCACTTGCAATGACAGGCAGGTTGTAGTTGTAGGCTATCATGTGCGGCCCACTTTGAGCCACATCCTGATAGGGAAGTATAAAAAACTGATGCTTCATAAAGAGTTCAGGTATCTCCTCATCAGGGATGCGTTTAAAGTAAGTCGAAATAGTCTTACAATCACCGATTTGATGGAGAAAAACTTCTTTCCCAGTTCGACATTTACCGCAAATATTAAGATGTACGTGTTGCTGTATCCCGTCGGGAAGTTCCTTAACAGCATCAATAAGCAGGTCAAGACGTTTGTTGGCTACCACATTACCGAAGAATAGCAGATTTACCTTATTGTTATCGACTTTATAGGTGTCCGTCTGTACTGGTCCGAAGTCTTTTACCACCATCGGTGCATAGAAGAATGATTTACTGGGATAATGCTCCTTGAACCATCGTGCAGTATGCTTGGAGAACATCTGAAATGATGTAAGGACAGCAAACTCAAACTTCACCGTAATCCTTAATTTCCAAGGCCAGACAGGATAAGGGTCAACATTATGAGCGGCATGAACAACAGGAGTATGCTTATCTTTTTCTTTAAGTAAAGCCGGATAATAGAAAGGGAAACCATGGAATGATGAATAAATCAGATCATAATCCTTAACCCTTATTTGCTTGAATATTTTACGAAAGAAAATATAAAGCTTGATGTTTCCATACGAATATGGCAATTTTATGTATTCATATTCTATCCCATTCGGCTTGTCTTCCTTACCTAAGACTAACCATGTTAGGGAAAAATCAGAATGACGTTTCAGATATGGAACTATTTGCTCATCAGTATCAAAAGCCCAAGATTCTGTCAACCATAATATCCTTTTCATTTATTATGCTTTTAGAAGTGATAAAATTACAGACAGTAAACTTTCCGGCTTGTTCGTCTCTATCTTGAATGATTTTATAACTTGAGCATTCTTACCTGCTTCCACATCTCTGTCATCATCACCTATCATATAGCTTTGGCTAAGATCTATATTAAAATTCTTCGCAGCTTTTAGCAAGAGGCCGGGCTTTGGCTTACGACAGTCACAATCAAACTTATATTCCGGACGCTCTCCGGGGAAGCCCTTGTCGGGATGATGTGGACAAATGTAGATGCCGTCAAGGTATGCACCTTCACGACCAAGAAGAGTCTGCATCTTGCGATGGATTTCATTTAGTTCATCCCATGACACTTCACCACGGGCAATTACAGGCTGATTTGTAACAACAATGGCAAGGTATCCACTCTCGTTGATTTTCTTGATTGCTTCTGCAGCACCCTCTATAAGCTCAAAGTCATCTATATTACGTAAGAAACCTACATACTTGTTAATAGTACCATCGCGATCAAGAAAGATTGTCTTTTGCTTATGATTAAGATTCTTTGCTTCCACGATACCGGACTTGAAATCGGATTCTACCTGATGGAAACGCTCTGGCGTACCCATGTCCTTAACATATTCAGGACTGTCGTAGCAATACATTTCACCTGTACCACAAAGTGGCTTGAGAAGTTGCCGGTCTAAATCAACTTTCTTGTCAAGGTCAATCTTCCCTAAAAGTTGGTCAAGGACCTTAGGTTCAATAACATGCAAACCTGCATTTACTCGGTTATCATACCATTGAGGGCGTTCGTCTTCTTTACTGAGCCATCGTTCTACTTTTCCTTCCTTATCAGCAATAATCAGTCCACTGTCGTACGGATGGGAGTTGGGGTGGGTGAAAAGAGTTACGAGACCTCTGTGTTGCCGATGGAAGGCTATCATACGGTTGAAGTTTACATCAAAGGCTGCATCAGCATTGAGAAGCAGGAAAGGTTCATTTCCTATTTTCTCTCTTATTCGGAACAGCGCGCCGGCATTACCAAGTGGAGTCTTTTCTACAAAATAGTCTATTTTTACTCCAAGTCGACTGCCATCACCAAAATAAGAAATAATCTTATCGGCAAGATAGCCAACCGTAAGAATAATATCATTAAAGCCCTGTTGAGCCAAAGAACGTATCTCTCGTTCTAATATAGGGACACCATCAACAGGAATTAGCGGCTTGGGAATGTTCGGAAAGAGCTCGGCTATACGAGTACCACGACCACCCGCCATCAAAATGGTTTTCATGCTTTAAATATTATAATGTGTATAAATTATTTTGGGATCGCTACGATCAAACCACCTATCTTTAGCTAGTACTTTAACATGATGTTGTGTGCCTATTACAGTCTTTTCTGGAACATCAATATTTCCAGTTAGTACCGAACGAGCAGCAATAATTACCTTATTAGGAATCCTAGTGTTTTTCAAAATAACGCAACCATTGGCAATCCAAGTTTCACTTCCAATTTTAATAGGACCATATCCTTTAGATTGAGTCCCATCTTCTCTCTTGATTTTATGTAAATCAGTATCCATGAATATACAATCCCATCCAACTAAAACTTTGTCAGCAAATTCTATCCTGTCAAAACATACTAGCTTAAGGGAAGTATAACTGTTAAAATCATATCCAAAAATTAAAGTTGAATTATCGCCTGTGCTGATATATGAATTATTACCAATTAAACATTTACCCTTAAAAATAATTTTGCCTTTTCTCAAGTCAAACATAATACCATTATTAGGGTAAATACTCACTGAATTCTTCCCTAATTGAATCATTCCAAATTTTACCCCCCCCTGAATTTCAATAGATCCTTTTAAATTTCGAAATTTAGGCTTGTAAAGCAATATTGGTAATTTGCGAGCTTGAGAAAATGGAAGGTAATGAAAATTAAAATAAAGAGAAGATAAAAGGCTTCTAAAACACCATTTATACCTTTGTATTCTACTAATGATTTTCATATATTACTTACCAAGTTAATTTGCTACATTTTGAAAAATGTCCATTATTCATTAAATGTTATAATTTATATGATTATCCTCA
>DMYZ01000052.1 GCA_003483565.1 Prevotella sp. | reverse complement strand
CAAAAGACGGCATACGCGTTTTCTGCCTGTCTCGTGGGCTCGGAGAGTTGTATAAGATACAGCAAACCGGATTGTAGGCTGAAATAATAGCATCCTTGCATTCTGCTAGTTTGACCATAACGTCAACATCAGCACCATCCTGTTCTACTGCCGTGACATTATCACTCTTGGCTACTTTATCAGCATGACGAACGACAGCTGTTACCTTGTGACCACGCTCCACTAATTCATCAAGAATAGCAGATCCCACAAAACCGGTTGCACCGATTAAAACTACATTTGCCATAACGGTATTCCTTTCTTTTATGATTGATTATATATAAGGTGTAAAGATTATCATGTCTTAACCTTAATACATCTTGCAAAGATACAATGAAAATTTGATTTTAGCAATCCCAACTTTTACAGAAAGAACAGAGAAACTCCAAGTACAGAAATAAGAGCACCGAAAATACCCTTTAAGGTAACTCGCTGATGAAAGATATAATGAGACGGTATAATTATAATAATAGGTGTCAGTGCCATTAAAGTAGATGCAATGCCTGCAGGTGCATACTGCACAGCCATCAAAGAAAAACCTACTCCTATAAAAGGACCAAAAAGAACAGCCAGACACAACATCAACATACTTTTGCCATCTCTCCAGCTGGTCTTCAGCAGACCTCCCTGCCTCCTTGCCAACAACCAGAGTGTATAGCAGATAAATCCGGCAATACAACGAATAATATTAGCCGAGAAAGGAAGATAATCTTCTATAGACGGAAGGACACGTGCTGGAACAGCAGCTGTATAAGCATCCAGCCCGATCTTGCTGATCACTAATCCTATACCCTGTCCTACTCCCGCACCTATACCAAAGAGGACACCCTGCCACGGCAGCTGCATCGTTACCTTGTTTGTTCCCTCCGACCGTCCCAGGACAGTGATAAAAATTCCCATTAGCGTAACTATCATAGCCAGAAAATTATGCCACGACAGCACTTGTCCTAAAAGGACCCAGGCTGCCAGAGCTGATGCCATGGGCGACAACGTCATAAATAGTTGTCCATAGCGGGAGCCTATCCATATATAAGAATTAAACAAACACCAGTCTCCGAAAAAATAACCTATGACACCGGACAAAAGCAACCATGCCCAAGCACTGCCATCAGCATAAACGGGGATGGCGCTTCCCATAAACCACCAGCAAAATATAGAGGTACACACTATTGCCAGCAACATACGCCACACATTCATTACAAATACCCCTAAATGCTTCGTAGCAACTTCACTCGCCATTGCGGTTACGGTCCAGGAAAAAGCCACTCCTATCGATATAATCTCTCCTAAGTACTGCATAATTGCCTGCAAAGATACAGCTTTATGAAGATTCAAATTCTATTTAGTCTCATTTTTTCTTAAAAAAAGTACTTAACATCAGCATATAACTACTAATGATAAAACATCATTTCCGTTCATGAAATGCACCCCATAAAGCACTTAGAATACAGGAGAGTGCAACGACAAGAGAAAGGTCAAAACAAGCTGGAAAAAATAAATTGAAAGATTTCTTCAAAAAAACTTGCAGGATCAAAATAAAAGCGTACCTTTGTCCCGATAGAAATAAGGAATTTTGTAGCACCCTATTTGCACTTTGTTCTCTAGTCCTTCCTTTGGACTGATTTACCATCGTAACAATTGAGCTCAGAATTATTTTTCTACGATGTTAGAAGTAAGAGAATGATTTCTCCCAAACATAACTATTATGGCATATATAAATTGAATTTTAAAAGATAAGAAAATGAACATTTACGTTTCGAACATCAGTTACGACACTCAAGAAGAAAGTTTTAATGCATTATTCGCTCAATATGGAGAGGTGTCATCAGCTCGTATTATCACAGACCGTGAGACAGGTCGTTCTCGTGGCTTTGGTTTCGTGGAAATGGCTAATGACGAAGAAGGTCAGGCTGCTATAGATGCCCTTAACGGCACAGAATTTGAAGGAAAAGAACTTAATGTAAGCGTTGCACGTGAACGTACTGAGCGTACCAATCGTGGCGGTGGTTACGGATCAAGAGGCGGTTACGGAAACCGTAACAGCAGTTATGGTAATCATGGTGGTGGTAACGGCTACGGAAACCGCAGAGGTTTCAGTGATCGCAACAGTAGCAGAGGTTACAATTCATACGATGAAGAATAATATCAGAACAAAACTATAATATAAGAGGCCGAAGATCTTTTGATCTTCGGCCTCTTTGTTTATATAACAGCATCCTGAAGAATTTCTCCCAGTGTAGGATGGATATGAATGATATCCTTAAGTTCCTCTATAGTTATATCACGATTCATAAGTGCTGTTACTTCCTGAATGATATCAGCAGCATGAGCACCATAGACATGGCAACCTAGAATATGGCCATCCTCCGCAGCCAACAATTTCAGCAAACCATCTGTTTCTTCCATAACCATGGCCTTACCATTGGAACGGTAATAGCCTTTCCTGGAGGTATAAACGATTCCCTGTTGCTTGCAGGCATCTTCCGTCAGCCCCACAGACGCAGCTTCCGGATATGTAAAAATAGCAGAAGGTACAAGATCCATCCGGATATGATCTGTTTTTCCCAAGATATGATTCACGGCACGGAAACCTTCAAAAACAGCAGCATGAGCCAGCATGATGCGTCCGTTGACATCGCCGATAGCATAAACACCCCTGACATTGGTTTCCATGTTATCATCTACAACAATACCACTCCGACTGCAGGAAACACCAGCATTCTCAAGATTCAGCCCATTTATATTAGCTCCACGGCCTGTCGCCACCAGAACAACATCCACGTCTTTCTTCTCTTCATTGCCCTTATAATCAAAGATAACACAATTATCTTTGATTGCTTTTACCGCCGACTGCAGATAAAACCTGACACCTCGCTTCTCCAGACTTTTACGGAGTCGCTTAGCTATATCACGGTCTACAGGGGGCAGGCATTCCCTGAGATATTCTATCACTGTAACTTCACTGCCAAAAGTCTGAAAAGCTGAAGCAAACTCCATACCGATGACTCCTGCTCCAATGATACAGAGCCGTCGAGGTACATAATTAATGTCCAGCATTTCTGTACTTGTCAGCACATAAGGAGAATCGACACCTTCAACAGGAGGTTTCCTGGCATAAGAACCCGTCGCAATAAGAATATTCGGAGCTGTATATTCTTCACCGTTGATATCAAGGACTTTCGCGGAAAGAAAACGGGCATCACCGTTAATATAGGTGATTCCAGGCTCTCTCATCAGGGATTCCACACCCTGGCGAAGTTCCTCAACAACACCTTGCTTCCGTTTTTGTATCTTGGGAAAATCGACGGGAACACCGGATAATAAAGGATTACGGAAAAGACTGGCATCGTGTGCAAAGCATTTTGTAGGAATACACCCTTCATTAAGGCAGGTTCCCCCTGCATGGTTATTTTCTGCAATAACGACCTTCAAACCATTTTTTACTGCATATAAAGCTGCACGATAGCCACCGGGGCCGGCACCGACTATGATAAGATCTGTTTGATTCATAATAAACAGAATTAGGATTCAGCCATCAGCTGACGATAAGTTACAATCGGATGCCTTGCAGCTAGAACATCATCTACCCTGCCGATCGGGGTATTATGAGGAGCATTTTTCACAAGTTCCGGTTTTTCCATGGCTTCCTTTGAAATGATATGCATCACATCAATAAATCGATCGATAGTATCCTTGCTCTCGTTTTCTGTAGGCTCTATCATCATAGCTTCATGAAAAAGAAGAGGAAAATATATGGTGGGAGCATGATAACCATAGTCAAGCAGACGCTTGGCAACATCCATGGTAGTGACTCCCGTACTTTTATCTCTCAGACCGTCAAAGACAAATTCATGTTTGCAAAGTCCTTCAATAGGTAACTCGTAATCGTCCTTCAGGCTTTCCTTTATGTAATTTGCATTAAGGGTCGCTAGTGGCCCTACCATTTTGATATGCTCTCTTCCTAAAGAGAGGATATATGCCAGAGCACGGATGATGACCAAAAAGTTACCTAGGAATGCACCGATATAATTTGCTTCTAAATTATAGTCCCCGGCTTCTTCAGCAGGATTATGAAGTATGGAATAAGTAGACGTATCTGAATGATAGACGACATGAGGCTTTGGCAGAAACTCTTCCAGCCCTTTTATGACGCCCACAGGTCCGTCACCGGGTCCTCCTCCTCCATGAGGAGTAGAAAACGTCTTATGCAAGTTGACATGCATTACATCAAAGCCCATGTCTGCAGGACGGACAGCGCCAAGCATCGGGTTCAAATTAGCACCATCGTAATACATCAGTCCTCCACACTCATGAACAACGCGGGAAATTTCTGGAATTTGTCTTTCAAACAGTCCGAGAGTATTTGGATTGGTCATCATCATGGCAGCTATCTCCGGACCATTTTCTTTAATCAATTCTTTCAGGTTATCCAGATCTACAAGACCGTCAGCTGTACTCGTCACTTCTATGACTTCACACCCACATACCGCAGCTGAAGCAGGATTAGTGCCGTGGGCAGAATCCGGTACAATAACCTTCGTACGTTTCATGTCTCCTCGGCTCTCATGATAAGAACGGATAATCATAAGCCCCGTCAGCTCCCCATGGGCACCGGCACAAGGGTTCAAGGTAAAGTCACTCATCCCCGTAAGCGATGCCAAAGCCTGTTGAAGACGATATTCTACTTCAAGGGCTCCCTGCACAGTTTCTTCAGGCTGAAGTGGATGAAGATTACAAAAAGACGGAAGAGCAGCAATCTCTTCATTAATCGTCGGATTATATTTCATCGTACAGGAACCCAATGGGTAAAAGCCATTGTCCACCCCGAAATTATTCTCACTATGGTTAGTGTAATGACGCACTACTGTCATCTCATCACATTCTGGAAGCATGGCATCTTCTGACCGCCGCATATCTTCAGACAATTCATAATGTCCAAAACGGTTCTTCGGAAGACTATAGGCACGACGTCCCGGATGAGAGAGTTCAAAGATCAGCTTACCATATAATTTAT
Source organism: Prevotella sp. (assembly GCA_003483565.1). Lineage (GTDB taxonomy): Bacteria > Bacteroidota > Bacteroidia > Bacteroidales > Bacteroidaceae > Prevotella. The sequence continues at coordinate 3,862 of DMYZ01000052.1, read as the reverse complement.
TATTCATTATTGTTGTTGTTTATATCTGAAATTCAGACCTGATGAAGACCCCCTGATGATAACAAAGCTGCCAGTTGATCAGCCTCTTCCTTACTGCGCTTTTCTGTAACCGCAATAAGCAGCTGATCATCACCAACCTTTACTCCCGGAAGAATGCCGGCAGCAACAGCTTTATCATAAAAGACATCACGATGGTCGATACGAATAAGAAACTCATTGAAGAAAGGCTGCTGATAAACTAATTGTGCCTTACCTGTAGCAAGAAAATGCTCACAGAGATAATGAGCACCGTCATAGCTTATCCGAGCAGCTTCCCTGATACCCTGCCTGCCCATAACAGACATATAGACCGTAACAAAAAGGGCCATCAGACTTTCATTTGAACATATATTAGATGTAGCCTTCTGACGGCGAATATGCTGTTCGCGAGCCTGGAGGGTCAAGACAAAAGCCCGTTGACCACGATTATCACGCGTTTCTCCTACTATACGGCCCGGAAGCTTGCGCATCAGTTTCTCTGTCGAACACATATATCCGGCATACGGCCCTCCAAAAGCCATAGGCAATCCCAGACTTTGCACATCACCAACGGCAAGGTCAGCCCCCCATTCTCCGGGAGTCTTCAATAATGCAAGATCAGCAGCCACACTGTTGATAATAAAAAGAGATTTCTTTTCATGACAGACATCAGCATATCCCGAGAAATCTTCTATAATACCGTAATAATTTGGCTGCTGTACTATAACGCCCGCAACACCTCCTGAAAGGAGACGAGCCTTTAATGCTTCAAGATCAGTATGCCCATCAGATTCTTTAATAAATTCAATCTTTGCACCATGAAAATGGGCATAAGTCTGAACTACGGCTACAGTCTTGGGGTCCATGGTCCGGGACAGGAGTACAGTATCAGCCTTCCTGCCGGCATTGAAAGCCAGCATCATAGCCTCTGCTGTCGCCGTCGTGCCATCATACATTGAAGCATTGGAAACCTCCATACCGGTGAGCTCAGCCATCATTGACTGGAACTCAAAGATATAATGCAGCGTCCCTTGTGATATTTCTGCCTGATACGGTGTATAAGAAGTCAGGAACTCCGAACGCTCGATGAGATTTGGAACGATACTGGGAGTATAGTGATCATAAACGCCGGCACCGGCAAAGCAAGTAAGCTGGTGGTTTTTATGCCCCAGCTTATCAAAGAATGTACGTATTTCCTGCTCACTCTTTTCTTCAGGAATATCATAATCCCCCCTGAAGCGAACACTCTGAGGAACCTCTCCATAGAGATCTTCAAGACTTTTCACTCCAATTCTGGCAAGCATCTCTTTTATGTCTTCCTCTGTATGTGGAAAATATTTATAATTCATCTTTCTCTCTTCTTATGCTTATCAAGCTTCTTCGATACAGAATTTATCATAAGCCTCAGCATCCATCAACTGATCAAGTTCACTCTTGTCACTGAGTTCGACTTTGATAATCCAGTTCGCAAAAGCATCTTGATTAATCAGTTCCGGCTGATCCTCCAGGGCTTCATTCACTGCCACGACTTTTCCTGATACAGGAGAATTCAGGTCTGAAGCTGCCTTTACGCTCTCTACAGCACCAAACTCCTCGCCGACTTCTACATCATCATCAACGTCAGGCATGTCTACATAGACTATATTACCCAAAGCATGCTGCGCATAATCGGTTATGCCGATATAACCAAAAACACCTTCTACCTTCACAAACTCATGTGACTCACTGTAATAGAGTCCTTCAATAACTTTTGCCATAATATCTGTATTTATAATTATTTCTTATAATGCTTATCATAGAATTTTTTCTTGACGATAGTCCCTGAAAAAGTTTTCCTGCGAATCTGAATCTCTACCTTGTCACCCAACTGCAAACGACTATCAACAAGAGCCATAGCACAACTCTTGTCTATACTGATCAGATGATAGCCTGTCGTGACGACACCAACTTCCTTGCCGTCTTTCAACACAACATAACCATGACGAGGCACAGCATGGGATTCTAGTTCTATACCACGCAAACGTTTATCCGTCCCTTCAACTTTCTGCTTTTCCAAAGCCTGCTTACCGATAAACTCTTCCTTGTCTAGATGAACGAAATGGGACAGACCGGCCATGACAGGCGTTATCTCCGGAGAAAGTTCATCGCCATAAAGCGGCAGACCTACCTCAAAGCGCAGAGTATCACGACATCCCAATCCGCATGGAGTGACCCCGGCATCCATCAGCTTGTCCCAGCAATTCCGAATAAAGTCATATGAGCCATATACCTCAAAACCATCCTCTCCAGTATAACCGGTACGGGATATGATAAGAGTCTCATCAAAGCGTTCTAAAGATTTCACTTCATAGAAGTTCAGTTCCTTACATGGAATATTCAATACCGTCTCTACGACATGTTCTGCTTCGGGCCCTTGAATAGCCAATTGACCAAAGAAATCGCTCTTCAAGCAAATGACGATATTGAAACCTTGTGCATTCTCCTGTATCCACTCATTATCCTTATCTATATTAGCAGCATTGATGGTCATGAAGAAGAGATTATCACCAAGCTTGCAGATACAGGTATCATCGACAGTACCTCCGTCAGGATAGCACATCATACCATATTCTACCTTACCGACAGCCATTCCACGGACATCATTCGTAAAAATATGATTAATGAACCGTTCTGCATCCTTGCCACTGACCATCACTTCTCCCATGTGGCTTACATCAAAGACACCACAATGCTTACGGACAGCATTATGCTCTTCTATAATACTAGTGTACTGAATAGGCATATCGAAGCCACCGAAAGGTGAGATAACAGCTCCTAATGCTACGTGCTTGTCGTAAAGACAGGTTCTTTTGTTCGGCATATTTTTTTTATTTAAAGATGATTTTTAGTGATTGGGCTGATGACCATAAATCCATTCTTCATCAAGATATCCTTTTTCTATAGAGGATATAATTTTTAGATCAGATTCAGGCACTGTGATTTCTCTGCTGCAAAGATTCTTCCGGAAGAAAGACTTGAATTCTTCAAGCGAAAAGGAAGAATGCTCCTTTAACAGTGTAATACGCTGCCGGACACTCTCCACCCCATGCTTGATTAGTTTCTCGTCCGAAGGAGTGATGGACCCTATCATGTTTTCCATATTCGTATCATAAAGCATCGTTCCATGAACTATCGATCTTCCGGGAAGATGGTAAAAGGCATTGCCGGATACTTTACGGTCACCGATCATTATATCATTATGCTCCGTCCACGATGCCTTCACATTCATTTCTTTCAGGACCACCACAACCATCTTCAAGTAGCTCTCAAAGGTAGTCTGAACCTCATCACTCTTTGTTATATACGACATCATCACATTCGACCGGTCCGCATAGACACACCCGCCCCCACTTTTGCGACGATAAATCTGTATACCATGTGCCCTGCAATAATCGAGGTTTACTTCTGCATATACATTCTGATTACGTCCAAAAATCACACTCGGATCTACTTGCCACATAAAGAAACAGTCTTCATCGCTAATCCTCTGTGCAACATATTCTTCCATAGCGAGGTAGAAACTAAGCCTATGGGTGGTGTCATCTGGTAAATTAATATAAATCATACTTACAATTAAGTGTTTGTCAGGCGCAAATTTAACAAAGATATTTGAGAGGACAAAGAATAGATTTGTTTTTTTATTCGATTTTTAAAAAGGTTACTGACCTGAAAGACTTTTAAAGAACATTTGCCACTAAAAGTTTGGATTTTGGGAAAAAAAACATAACTTTGCACTCTAAAAGTCGCTCCGACATAGAAACAGATAAAGTATTATGATACCGCTCTGCTTAAAAGTAAGACCATG
>DMYZ01000051.1 GCA_003483565.1 Prevotella sp. | reverse complement strand
AAAACACGTTAATATATAAAAATATTATAAGGTCGTATAAAGATTTTTTATAAAAACAAAGAAATTTTCATTTTAATTCTTTAACTTTGCCTCCAATATCGTAAAAGATTGCGTATCAACAACAATGATCCTAAAATACTTTTACAGATATAATGAATGAATGGTTCTGGTTTTATTGGTAACTAGAGAATATAATGCGATTTTATAAAAGCAGCAAAACGATACTTTTGCTCTTATTGACTATTAATTTGAGCAGTTGTGCTGATGTTCTGGAAGATAACGGAGCATCAGGTAATGCTATTGTGCTTAAAGCAATGGTCAAAGAATTAAGTGATGACATTGTTTCCGGAGCAAAAAGTACAGCAACATCATCACAGAATCTTTCACCGGCTGTCATGAGAAGCAAGAACGGGAAGAGTATCTATCTTTATACAACTTCTGTCCCTTCTATCCTCCCTCAAGGGAAATACAGTATTTCCGGTACACGAGGCAGAAGTGTCACTTCTGATAACTTTCATGACAATTACGGACTATTCATCTATAACTATCCTTCTACGGAAACATGGTCATCTTACGATACCCTCACCCATCCGGCTCCTTCGGTCAGTAACGAAGCTGTATCAGTTTCAAAAAACTGGATCACCAACGAATACTGGGAAGGCAGCGAGAGAAATTACAGTTTCTTTGCTTACGCTCCCTATAATGCACCGGGTGTGACAGACCTGCCGAATGACAGTTCAGCAACAGCACCGGGGTTTCATTACCGGGTGCCGGATAATGCCGTGGACGAAAGTGACCTTCTTGTAGGACAGAGTACTGATATCCCCGGCAACTATAATAACGAGATGACCATGAACTTCTCTCATGCCTGTACTGCCATCCGTATCGCCATCGGAAAAAAGATGCCTCCATGTACAATTACAAAGATCAGACTCACAGGTGCTTATAAAGAAGCTGACTATGATTACAAAACTGACAGCTGGAGTAATCTGAAAAATGCAGCAGACGGTGTAGAACTGGACCAGAGCTTTACAATAACCAACGAGGTATCGAACAAGATTCTGACCAACGAAGATAATATCTTCATGATGATTCCACAGACTCTGCCTGATTATGCAAGCATAGAATTAACGGTAAATGACGGGGAAGAACATACTTTCTCTACAAGAATAGGCGGCACGACCTGGGAAAGGGGACACATGATAACTTACTATCTGTCAACGGCAAAGACAAACAGCAGTTATGTTCTCTTCGTCTCCGTCACTGATGCTCCGGTGAACGGTACAGGAGGAACTAAAAATGTAAGCGTATTCAGCTATAAACAATCCTTCTTCGGCACCAACACTCCTATACCATGGAAAGCCACATACTCTATGGGTGATGACACGAAGGAATATTCTGCCAATACAGACAGCGTAAGAGCCTTCACTTATAGTGGCAAGGGGAATCCGGCAGGAGAGACTTTTACAACAACATTGGGACCAACTCAACTGGTGAGCGATGCAACGGTTAACTCACATACCGCTATCCTTCAGTCTGCCGCTGACGGTTCCTGCAATCTTGCCAAAGGCAAAGAGACCGCTAACTGCTACGTAATACACGCACCGGGCACATATACATTTCCACTGGTATACGGCAACAGTCTCAATGCTGACAGTACGGCCAACACAGCTGCTTACACGTCTTCGGGAGCAAATGTATTCGTAGACCATAAGGGGGCACAGATCACGTCACCATATATCTATACGAAATATACACCCGCCGACGCTGTCGTCGTTTGGCAGGATGCTTTCAACCTGATTACGCCTTCCTCTGTAAAACTGATCAACAACAACCATGCTATTCAGTTTGAGGTAAGCAAAGACTATATCTGCCAGGGGAACGCAATAATCGCGGTAAGAGATGCAGACAAGAATATTCTCTGGAGCTGGCATATCTGGGTCACGGATTATGACATGAATACCATTGCTATGAGATCCTCCGGAAATATAAACACATTCCTGACAGAACCGATTGGTTTCTGCGATGCCGAGCAACGACCTTATGCTTCCAGAAAGATCTATGTCCATGTGACTCAGACGGAAGGAGACGGACTTGAAGCTTCAGATGTCATTAATCAAGGAGGAGATGACTATACGGTATCGTATGGGAATAACGCGCCGTTCTATCAATTCGGCAGGAAAGATCCGTTCCCGTCCTCCACTGGTCTTGCAAATGCGGTACGTCCCCTGTATAACTGCAACTACCCGACAACGGGTACGATCAGTACGACAAGTATTGCCACAACTATCGCTTATCCATACCAATTCAATTCCAGCGACGGTAACACCTCGCTCGAACTCTGGAATGCTAAAAATACGCTGACCTCGGTCAACACGAATGCGGTAACAAAAACAATATACGATCCAAGTCCTTCGGGATTCAAACTGCCCGGTGTCAGTGCTTTCCAGGGCTGGAGCACAAGTAATTCAAACTATGCAAACTCTACGGGAACACAGGGACGTACCTTTACAAACGGAGGTGCCTTGTTCCTGCCTCTTTTAGGGGACATCAACTACTACAGAGTTTATTCTGAATTCGGCGTTGATGCCAACTATTGGACAGCAAGTCCGAGCGGACCGAATAATGGTTACGACCTGGATTTCACCCCAACTTCGGTAAATACAACAGAAACGGGTGACCGTTACTGGGGATTGTCAGTAATACCGACAACAGAATAAAAAGCAGCATGAAGATATCAACGAACATCACCTACAAACTATATGCGGTACTATTTATGATAGTATCGATGACGGTTGTGGCATGCTCGGACGACACTGATGATATCTCGACAGCAATAGCCAGCAACTCCATTCCGATAACGTTCAGAACAGGGATAGGGGCTGTCTCAACACGGGCTTTCGTACCTACACAGGACACGATTATCGTCAAGCATGAGCCAGTGTGGATGTATGTAAATAAGGTGGATGGTGAGAAACATGTGGGAGCCTGGCAGATGGTCTCCAACGGAGACGGCTCACTCGTTGTTCCCGACGGCAGTAAAAAATACTATCCGGAAGGCAATCAAGATGTTGATGTCTATAGCATCCACGGAAACTTCAATGTCCCTTCAAACAATTCCAATATGCCTAAGGAATTTCATCATAATGTGAGTATCGACCAAAGCAAGGAACTCAACTATGTACGCTCGGATTTACTTTGGATTACTGATTCGGATCAAGAGGCATCTATAGACCCTGTTTACCTCAAATACAGGCACATGCTGAGCAAAATCGAAATATGCTTCCAACCTAGCGGAGATATCACTGACGACTCTATTATGGGAGCAAAAGCTTCTGTAGGCAATGTATTTACCAATGCCGCTCTTGATACTAAAAACAGCGAAGGAGAAACAGAGGGTGACCTGGGCATTGTCAATTTCCGTTTTATTGCCGTCAGTCACGACGCGACAGGCTTCAACGATGCCAACTACGCGGAAATCGTCATACCACCACAAACAATAGAAGCCAGAAAGCTTTTCAAGGTGGCCCTGGCTGACGGCAGTGAATTCTACTACAAGCCTGACCAGTCGATCACTTTCGAACCGGGCAAAGTATACCGGTACCATATGCAACTAAAAAAGACGGTTAAGATAACACCGGTCATCGTAGACAACTGGGTAAAGGATTCCGTCAATACCTCTTATACCATCAATAGTCTGGACGGAGCTCCTTCGGTAACGGACTGGAACAGCAAAGATGTATACATCAAATGGAAATACATGCAGGCTGATCCAACAGTAGATGACTGGTTTTATGACGGAACGCACTGGGAATATGTCCGGAGCAGTCCTTCTGTTGACGAGTGGGGGAAAGACAGTACTGATATTAAGGAAGTCAATACCGATCCTACGGTAGACAAATGGCAAAATGACAGCAACACCATATCTAATGTGGATGGAAATCCGACGGTAGACGACTGGTACAGCCGGCATTCAGATATCAAAGATATTACAGGCGGTCCTGTTGTCGATGACTGGAAATATCAGACAAACGGAATTTATGATATTGTCGGAAAACCGACGGTAGACGACTGGAAAAACAAAAAATCCGGCATTTCTGACGTTACAGGAAAACCGACAGTGGATGATTGGAAAAATCAAAATGGTGGAAGCTATTATTGGGGAGCCGGAGACATTGATAAAAAATAAAATAAAATATACAATTAAAAATGTAACGATATGACAAAAGTATATCATTTAGGATTATCTATCCTGCTAGCTGTTGCAATGTCATCTTGTTCTGAAGACTTATATAATGAAAATTCAAATGTAAGCCTTGGGAAAATCAGCACAATGACTTCTGTAAAAGAAGCCAGCAACAGTAGTGTCAGCTCGCGCGCCAGTAAAGATGCAGCTCCGCCAATGAGCACCCGGAGAATGACTGGTGCAAAGGGAAACATGTACCTGAGATTTACAGCTGCCGCAGGAATTACAGCTACAAAATTTGCTGAAGCAAAAGCTTCTACCAGGGGAAGGTCCGTATCAACGGATAATTTCCATGATGACTATGCGCAATACATGTACAAATATGATGCAAGCCTGAAATGGAAAGATGCAGACTCTATCACAAAACCATGGATCATCAATGAACAGATCCTCAAGGACCGTGCCTGGTCTTCTAATGAACTGTGGCCGGGAAGCAGTGTCAACCTGGCTTTCATTTGCTATGCACCTTATGGGGCTAACGGACTCAGCAGCGCCCCTACTGCCACCAGTAACGGCCGCCCTATAGTACATTATACAGTACCCACTACAGCTGAAACCCAACAGGACCTGCTGGTGGATACGACATACGACGTACCGGGAGATTATAATCAGGCCAAGAGCCTCAACTTCAAGCATGCCCTTACTGCGATCCGTTTTGCTGTCGGCGATCAGATGGCTCCCTGTAGTATAACGAAGATTGCTATCAACGGTGTATATGGAGCTGCTGATTTCAACTACCACACCATGAGCTGGCAGAACGTAAGCGCAACAAAGTACTCCTATACTCTGACGACTCCTCTTGAAGTAAAGAGTACGGATAAAAACAAGGTGCTGAATGACGGAAACAATACTTTCTTCATGATGCCACAGACTGTACCGAGCGGAGCACAGATTATTATTACACTGAGTGATGGCGGAACTCACACTCTGACTGCAGACATTTCCAATCATGACTGGAAACCGGGATATACAGTAACCTATTATTTATCTACAGCAACGGTGAATGATGACTATATTCTTTCACTCTCTACTTCCAGTAACCAGGTCAGCGGCAATGGTGGTACAGCAAAATACAGTGTACAAAGCTACAAACAAACCTTCTACGGTTCACAGGTTCCGGTGCCTTGGACTGCAAGCTATACCGTTGGAAGTGATACCAAAGAAAACACTACTTTATCAGATCCTCTTACCGCATTTACTTTTTCTGACAATGGTGGTACAACTGCAACAGCTTACACGATGACCTTTAACAGTGCATTGCCTTTAAGTGATTCCATCAATAATGTCCATACCGTAGCATTACGGGCAAAAACAAAAGTTTCAAAAATGGACTTAGCCAAAGGAAACACGGCCAACTGCTATGTGGTTTCAGCTCCGGGAACTTATACTTTCCCATTAGTCTATGGAAATGCGCTCAAAAATGATTCAGTAAATACCGTTGCTTTTACTTCAACTTCAAGTTCCTTCATTGATCATAAAGGGAATAAAATAACTCAACCTTATATATATAAGAACTACGATCCTTTTGATGCCATATTGATATGGCAGGATGCCCCAAATCTCATTACCCCTGCATCGGTTCAGCTAACCGGTGACAAGCACAGTATACAATTTGAAATCGAAAAAAATAACATCTGTCAAGGCAATGCTGTCATCGCTGTACGAGACTATAACCTTGACATTATGTGGAGCTGGCATATCTGGGTTACAGATTGTGATATTACGAAAACAGTAACCATGAAAGCTGCCAGCACGATCAACAAATTCATGCCAGTACCACTAGGGTTCTGTAATGCAGAAACAAGATCCAGTCAGAATTCTTCCACTTACCACATTAAGGTTGCACAGACTGAAGGAACAAAAACTGCTTCAACAGACATAACTTTAGGGTCAACGACCCTAGTTCTTGGTAACAGTGCACCATTTTACGAATGGGGAAGGAAAGATCCTCTAAGAATATACATCGGCAATGCTAATACTAGTAAACCTATATATAACACAACTTATAATGTAAATACTATTTATTCTGTTGCAGATATAAAAACATCTATTCTTGAACCGTTCGCATGGAATATTAGTATTGGTACAACATCCCCTGACTTATGGAATGCAGGTAATACAGTTTCTACAGTAAATGCCAACAAAACTATAAAAACAGTATATGATCCCTGTCCTGTAGGATTTACATTGCCATGCACAGCTGCTTTTCAAGACTGGAATACAAGAACTACGGTAACAGGTGGAGCTGGAATTACAGGATTTATCATTGCGAGTGTAAATAATCAAGTATCCGGGCCTACCTTATTTGTTCCAGCTTTGGGAGATGGTTATTGGGATACCTATTATGGTGTCTATCGCATAGCAAATGTAGGAGGATATGCCTATTATTGGACTGCAGGACCATCCGATATTAATAATGGAAGAGATTTTGTTTGTGGCAGTTCTGGAGATTATTATACAGTACATGGAGATTATAAAACTGATTTATTCGGTATATTTCCTGTTTCAGAAACATTCTAATTCTGATAATAAATAAAAAGCTTACAAAAGTTTTTATATCTTAATATCACCCAAATAAAAAACGCTATTTTGCAACATATATAGTAAAGGCTTATGAAGCCGACAGCTATATAACTGCAAAATAGCGTTTTTTATTTTAATGACTATTAGTATCCGATTGCAAAACGTTCTTTATGATGCTGTGGTTTCTCCAATTCATCTACCATAGCGACGGCATAATCCTGAACGGAAATATGACTCTTGCCTTCTGCATCAACAACCAGATCATCCTTACCCAGACGGAACTTTCCCATCTTCCTGCCATGCTCTTCAAAAGTACCTGCAGGAGAGAAAAACACCCAGTCAATACCATCTTCTTTCATCAATGTGTTGAGATAAAAATTACCAAGAGGACGAGCTCCTCCCATAATCTCTGCAGGTATAGCTCCTGAATTAACTACACGAAGACCAGGTTTTACAAAAAGAGTTCCTGCACCACCAACAATAAGGAGGCGTTTCACTCCACTCTTGGCTACTTTATCAGCATGCCGGACGACTGCTGTTACCTTGTGAGCACGCTCCACTAATTCATCAAGAATAGCAGATCCTACGAAACCGGTTGCACAGATTATCATACCTTGACCTTAATAGATATTTCAAAGATATAATGAAATTTTGATTTCAGCAAGAAGGAACCAATTAGTAAGGCAGTTACCCGGAAGTAAGTATTAAGAAATTATCGAACCTCATCAGAAGGACATTAAATTTGATTAACTAAAGGACTTAATCAGCCAGAGTTAAATCAACGATGGTATGTACCTTAAAATGATATCTCTAACTTTTATAAAAAGAAAAGAGAAACTCCCAACACAGAAATAAGAGCGCCGAAGACTCCCTTTAAGGTAACCGGCTGATGAAAGATATAATGAGACGGTATGATTATAATAATAGGTGTAAGTGCCATTAAAGTGGATGCAATACCTGCAGGAGCATATTGCACAGCCATTAAGGAAAAACCTACTCCTATAAAAGGACCAAAGAAAACAGCCAGACACAACATTGACATTCCCTTGCCATCTCTCCAACTGGTCTTCAACAGACCTGCCTGTCTCCTTACCAACAGCCAGAGTGTATAGCAAACAAATCCGGCAATACAACGAATAAAATTGGCCGAGAACGGAAGATAATCAACTATAGACGGAAGAACACGTGCTGGAACAGCAGCTGTATAAGCATCCAGCCCGATCTTACTGACTACTAATCCTATACCCTGTCCTACTCCCGCACCTATACCAAAGAGAACACCCTGCCACGGCAACTGCATCGTTACCTTGTTTGTTCCTTCCGCCCGTCCCAGGACACTGATAAAAATTCCCATTAACGTAACGGTCATTGCCAGAAGATTATGCCACGACAACACTTGTCCTAAAAGTACCCAGGCTGCCAGCGCAGATGCCATAGGTGCCAACGTCATAAACAGCTGCCCATAACGGGAACCGATCCATATATAAGAATTAAACAAACACCAGTCACCGAAAAAATAACCTATGACACCGGACAAGAGCAACCACGCCCACGCACTGCCATCAGCATAAACGGGGATGGCGCTTCCCATAAGCCACCAGCAAAATATAGAGGTACACAATATTGCCAGCAACATACGCCACACATTCGTTACAAACACCCCTAAATGCTTGGTAGCTACTTCACTCGCCATTGCGGTTACTGTCCAGGAAAAAGCCACTCCTATTGATATAATCTCTCCTAAGTACTGCATAATTGCCTGCAAAGATACAGCTTTATCAGGATTTGCATTCTATTTTGTATCATTTTTTCTTCAAAGAAATATTTATCATTAGTAAATAATTACTAGTGATAAGTATCATCTTTCGTTCACGAAAGATATCCCATAAAGAACTTAAAATACATAAAACTGCAACTACAGAAGAAAGGTCAAAATAAGCTGAGAAAAATAAATTGAAAGATTTCTTCAAAAAAACTTGCAGGATCAAAATAAAAGCGTACCTTTGTCACGATAGAAATAAGGAATTTTGTAGCACCCTATTTGCGCTTTGTTCTCTAGTCCTTCCTTTGGACTGATTTACCATCGTAACAATTGAGCTCAGAATTATTTTTCTACGATGTTAGAAGTAAGAGAATGATTTCTCCCAAAATATAACTATACGGCATATATAAATTGAATTTTAAAAGATAAGAAAATGAACATTTACGTTTCGAACATCAGTTACGACACTCAAGAAGAAAGTTTTAGTGCATTATTCTCTCAATATGGAGAGGTGTCATCAGCTCGTATTATTACAGACCGTGAGACAGGTCGTTCTCGTGGTTTTGGTTTTGTTGAAATGGCTAATGACGAAGAAGGTCAGGCTGCTATAGATGCCCTTAACGGCACAGAATTTGAAGGAAAAGAACTTAATGTAAGCGTTGCACGTGAACGTACTGAGCGTACCAATCGTGGCGGTGGTTACGGATCAAGAGGTGGTTACGGAAACCACAGCAGCAGTTATGGTAATCATGGCGGCGGTAGCGGCTACGGAAATCGCAGAGGTTTCAGTGATCGCAACAGTAGCAGAGGTTACAATTCATACGATGAAGAATAATATTAGAACAAAACTATAATATAAGAGGCCGGAGATTAAAAGATCTCCGGCCTCTTTATTTATATAACAGCATCCTGAAGAATTTCTCCCAGTGTAGGATGGATATGAATGATATCCTTAAGTTCCTCTATAGTTATATCACGATTCATAAGTGCTGTCACTTCCTGAATGATATCAGCAGCATGAGCACCATAGACATGGCAACCTAGAATATGACCATCCTCTGCAACCAATAATTTCAGCAAACCTTCTGTTTCTTCCATAACCATGGCCTTGCCATTGGAACGGTAATAGCCTTTCCTGGAGGTATAAACTATTCCCTGTTGCTTACAGGCATCCTCTGTCAGCCCCACAGACGCTGATTCTGGATATGTAAAAATAGCAGAAGGTACAAGATCCATCCGGATATGGTCCGTTTTCCCCAAGATATGATTCACGGCACAAAAACCTTCAAAAACAGCAGCATGAGCCAGCATGATACGGCCGTTGACATCGCCGATAGCATAAACACCCCTGACGTTGGTTTCCATATTATCATCTACAACAATGCCACTCCGGTTGCAGGAAACACCTGCATTCTCAAGATTCAGTCCATTCATATTAGCTCCCCGGCCTGTCGCGACCAGAACGATATCGACTTCTTTCTTCTCTTCCCTGCCCTTACAGTCAAAAACGACACAATTATCCTTAATTACCTTTACCGCTGACTGCAGATAAAACCTGACACCTCGTTTCTCCAAACTTTTACGGAGTCGCTTGGCAATATCACGGTCTACAGGGGGCAGACACTCCTTGAGATATTCTATGACTGTAACTTCACTGCCAAAAGTCTGAAAGGCTGAAGCAAACTCCATGCCGATGACTCCTGCTCCAATAATACAGAGTCGTCGAGGTACATAATTAATGTCCAGCATTTCTGTACTAGTCAGCACATAAGGAGAATCGATACCTTCAACAGGAGGTTTCCTGGCATAAGAACCTGTCGCAATCAGAATATTCGGGGCTGTATATTCTTCACCGTTGATAGTAATGACTTTCGAAGAAAGGAAACGGGCGTCACCTTGGATATAGGTAATTCCGGGTACTCTCATCAGAGATTCCACACCCTGGCGAAGCTCTTCAACAACACTTTGCTTACGTTTTTGTATCTTGAGAAAATCGACAGAAACACCAGATAACAAAGGATTACGGAAGAGATCAGCATCATGTGCAAAGCATTTTGTAGGAATACACCCTTCGTTAAGGCAGGTTCCCCCTGCATGTTTCTTTTCTGCAATAACGACTTTCAACCCATTTTTTACTGCATATAAAGCAGCACGATAGCCACCGGGACCGGCGCCGACGATGATAAGATCTGTTTGATTCATAATAAACAGAATTAGGATTCAGCTATCAGCTGACGATAAGTTACAATCGGATGCCTGGCAGCAAGAACATCGTCAACCCTGCCAATAGGAGTATTATGAGGAGCATTTTTCACAAGTTCCGGATTTTCCCTGGCTTCCTTTGAAATGACATGCATCACCTCAATAAAACGGTCGATTGTATCTTTGCTTTCGTTTTCTGTAGGCTCTATCATCATAGCTTCATGAAAGAGAAGAGGAAAATATATGGTGGGAGCATGATAACCATAGTCAAGCAGGCGCTTGGCGACATCCATTGTAGTAACACCCGTACTTTTATCTTTCAGACCGTCAAAGACAAATTCATGTTTGCAAAGTCCTTCAATAGGTAACTCGTAATCATCCTTCAAGCTTTCCTTTATATAATTTGCATTAAGAGTAGCAAGTGGTCCTACCATTTTGATGTGCTCCCTGCCTAAAGACAAGATATATGCCAGAGCACGAATGATGACCAAAAAGTTACCCAGGAATGCACCGATACAATTTGCCTCTAAATTATAGTCCCCGGCTTCTTCTGCAGAATAATGAAGTACGGAATAAGTAGACGTATCTGAATGATAAACGACATGAGGCTTTGGCAGGAACTTTTCCAGTCCCTTTATGACACCCACAGGTCCGTCACCGGGTCCTCCTCCTCCATGAGGGGTAGAAAACGTTTTATGCAAATTGACATGCATCACATCAAAGCCCATATCTGCAGGACGGACAGCACCAAGCATCGGGTTCAGATTAGCACCATCGTAATACATCAATCCACCACACTCATGAACAGCCCGGGAAATTTCCGGAATTTGTCTTTCAAACAGTCCGAGAGTATTTGGATTGGTCATCATCATGGCAGCAATCTCCGGACCATTTTCTTTAATCAATTCCTTCAGGTTATCCAGATCAACAAGACCGTCAGCTGTACTCGTCACTTCTATGACTTCACAACCACATACCGCAGCTGAAGCAGGATTAGTGCCGTGGGCGGAATCAGGTACAATAACCTTTGTACGTTTCATGTCTCCTCGGCTTTCATGATAGGAGCGGATAATCATAAGTCCCGTCAGCTCCCCGTGGGCGCCGGCACAAGGATTCAAGGTAAAGTCACTCATCCCTGTAAGCGATGCTAAAGCCTGCTGAAGACGATATTCTACTTCAAGAGCTCCCTGCACGGTTTCTTCTGACTGGAGTGGATGAAGATTGCAAAATGCCGGAAGAGCAGCGATCTCTTCATTAATAGTCGGATTATATTTCATCGTACAGGAACCCAATGGATAAAAGCCATTGTCCACTCCGAAATTATTTTCACTATGATTAGTATAATGGCGCACGACTGTCATCTCATCACATTCAGGAAGCATGGCATCTTCTGCCCGCCGCATATCTTCAGACAGTTCATAATGTCCAAAGCGGTTTTTCGGAAGACTATAGGCACGACGTCCCGGATGAGAGAGTTCAAAGATCAGCTTACCATATAATTTATTATTCATTATTGTTGTTGTTTATATCTGAAATTCAGGCCTGATGAAGACCCTCTGATGATAACAAAGCTGCCAATTGATCCGCTTCTTCCTTGCTGCGCTTTTCTGTAACAGCAATAAGCAGCTGATCATCACCAACCTTTACTCCCGGAAGAATGCCGGCAGCAACAGCTTTATCATAAAAGACATCACGATGGTCAATACGAATAAGAAATTCGTTGAAGAAAGGCTGCTGATAAACTAACTGTGCCTTACCCGTAGCAAGGAGCTGACCACAGAGATAATGAGCACCGTCATAGCCTATCTGAGCAGCTTCCCTGACACCCATCCTGCCCATAACAGACATATAGACTGTAACAAAAAGAGCCATCAGACTTTCATTTGAACATATATTAGATGTAGCCTTCTGCCTGCGAATATGCTGTTCACGAGCCTGGAGGGTCAAGACAAAAGCCCGTTGACCACGATTATCACGCGTTTCTCCTACAATACGGCCCGGAAGCTTGCGCATCAGTTTCTCTGTTGAGCACATATATCCGGCATACGGTCCTCCAAAAGCCATAGGCAATCCCAGACTTTGCACATCACCAACGGCAAGATCAGCCCCCCACTCTCCTGGAGTCTTCAATAAGGCGAGGTCAGCAGCAACGCTGTTGATAATAAAAAGAGATTTCTTTTCATGACAGGCATCAGCATATCCAGAGAAATCCTCTATAATACCGTAATAGTTCGGCTGCTGTACAATAACGCCCGCAACACCTCCTGAAAGGAGACGAGTCTTTAAGGCTCCAAGATCAGTATGCCCGTCAGATTCTTTAATAAATTCAATCTTGGCACCATGAAAATGGGCATAAGTCAGAACCACGGCTACAGTCTTGGGATCCATGGTCCTGGACAGAAGTACAGTATCAGCCTTCTTGCCGGCATTGAAAGCCAGCATCATTGCCTCTGCTGCCGCCGTCGTACCATCATACATAGAAGCATTGGAAACCTCCATACCGGTAAGTTCAGCCATCATTGACTGGAACTCAAAGATATAATGCAGCGTCCCTTGTGATATTTCTGCCTGATACGGCGTATAAGAAGTCAGGAACTCCGAACGCTCGATGAGATTCGGAACGATGCTGGGCGTATAGTGATCATAAATGCCGGCACCGGCAAAGCAAGTAAGCTGGTGGTTTTTACGCCCCAACTTATCAAAGAAAGCACGTATTTCCTGCTCGCTCTTTTCTTCAGGAATATCATAATCCCCCCTGAAGCGAACACTCTGAGGAACCTCTCCATAGAGATCTTCAAGACTGTTCACTCCAATTCTGGCAAGCATCTCTTTTATGTCTTCCTCTGTATGTGGAAAATATTTATAATTCATCTTTCTCTCTTCTTATGCTTATCAAGCTTCTTCGATACAGAATTTATCATAAGCCTCTGCATCCATCAGCTGATCCAGTTCACTCTTGTCACTGAGCTCAACTTTGATAATCCAGTTCGCAAAAGCATCCTGATTAATCAGTTCCGGCTGATCCTCCAAGGCATCATTCACAGCCACGACTTTTCCTGATACCGGAGAATTCAGGTCTGAAGCTGCCTTTACGCTCTCCACAGCACCAAACTCCTCGCCGACTTCTACATCATCATCAACGTCAGGCATGTCAACATAGACTATATTACCCAAAGCATGCTGTGCATAATCGGTAATGCCGATATAGCCAAAACTACCTTCTACCTTCACAAACTCATGTGACTCACTGTAATAGAGTCCTTCAATAACTTTTGCCATAATGTCTTTATTTATAATTATTTCTTATAATGCTTATCATAGAATTTTTTCTTGACGATAGTCCCTGGAAAAGTTTTCCTGCGAATCTGGATCTCTACCTTGTCACCCAACTGCAAACTATTGTCTACAAGAGCCATCGCACAGCTCTTATCTATGCTGATCAGATGATAGCCTGTAGTGATAACACCAGCCTCTTTGCCGTCTTTCAATACAACATAACCATGACGAGGCACGGCATGCGATTCTAGTTCTATACCGCGCAAACGTTTATCCGTCCCTTCAACTTTCTGCCTTTCCAAAGCCTGCTTGCCGATAAACTCCTCCTTGTCTAGATGAACGAAATGGGACAGACCGGCCATGACAGGCGTTATCTCCGGAGAAAGTTCATCGCCATAAAGCGGCAGCCCCACCTCAAAGCGCAGAGTATCACGACATCCCAATCCGCATGGAGTGACTCCGGCATCCATCAGTTTGTCCCAACAATTTCGGATAAAGTCATATGAGCCATATACCTCAAAACCATCCTCTCCGGTATAACCGGTACGGGATATGATAATGGTCTCATCAAAGCGTTCCAGAGATTTCACTTCATAGAAGTTCAGTTCCTTACATGGAATATTCAATACCGTCTCTACAACATGTTCAGCTTCGGGCCCTTGAATAGCCAACTGACCAAAGAAATCACTCTTCAGGCAAATAACGATGTTGAAGCCTTCTGCATTCTGCTGTATCCACTCATTATCTTTATCGATATTAGCAGCATTGATAGTCATAAAGAAGAGGTTCTCACCAAGTTTGCAGATACAAGTATCATCGACAGTACCTCCGTCAGGATAGCACATCATACCATATTCAACCTTACCGACAGCCATTCCCCGGACATCATTTGTAAAAATATGATTAATGAACCGTTCTGCATCCTTGCCACTGATCATCACTTCTCCCATGTGGCTTACATCAAAAACGCCACAATGCTTACGGACAGCATTATGTTCTTCTATAATACTAGTGTACTGAATAGGCATATCGAAGCCTCCGAAAGGTGAGATAAGAGCTCCTAATGCTACGTGCTTGTCATAAAGACAGGTTCTTTTGTTCGGCATATTCTATTTATTTTAAGATGATTTTTTTTAGTGATTGGGCTGATGACCATAAATCCATTCTTCATCAAGATATCCTTTCTCTATAGAGGATATAATTTTCAGATCAGATTCAGGCACAGTAATTTCTCTGCTGCAAAGATTCTTCCGGAAGAAAGACTTGAATTCTTCAAGCGAAAAGGAAGAATGATCCTTTAACAGAGTAATACGTTGCCGGACACTCTCCACACCATGCTTGATTAGTTTCTCGTCCGAAGGAGTGATGGAGCCTACCATGTTTTCCATATTCGTATCATAAAGCATCGTTCCATGGACGATCGATCTTCCGGGAAGATGATAAAAGGCATTGCCGGATACTTTACGGTCACCAATCATAATATCATTGTGCTCCGTCCACGATGCCTTCACATTCATTTTTTTCAGAACTTCCACAACCATTTTCAAATAGCTCTCAAAGGTAGTCTGAACCTCATCACCCTTTGTCATATACGACATCATCACATTCGACCTGTCCGCATAAACGCATCCGCCTCCACTTTTGCGACGATAAATCTGTATGCCATGTGCCCTGCAATAATCGAGGTTTACTTCTGCATATACATTCTGATTACGTCCAAAAATCACACTCGGATCTACTTGCCACATAAAGAAACAGTCTTCATCACTAATCCTCTGTGCAACATATTCTTCCATAGCGAGGTAGAAACTAAGCCTACGGGTGGTGTTATCTGGTAAATTAATATAAATCATACTTACAATTAAGTGTTTGTCAGGCGCAAATTTAACAAAGATATTTGAGAGGACAAAGAATAGATTTGTTTTTTTATTCGATTTTTAAAAACGTTACTGGCAAGAATGACTTTTAAGGAACATTTGCCACTAAAAGTTTGGATTTTGAGAAAAAAAACATAACTTTGCACTTTAAAAATCGCCCCGTCATAAAAACGGATAAAGTACAATGATATCGTTCTGCTTAAAAGTAAGACCATGCAATGTCAAAAATAGATTTAAATGACCAGAAATGGCTGAATCTGGTTTTTAAAGACCGGAATAAAAAATACGGAGCTTACATGCTCCGAAAGGGAACTCCGAAAAGAAACATGACAGCTCTGCTGATTATCATCGGAATGATCGCTGCCATTATACTTGGCACTTTTACAGTCACGTTCATAGAATACCATACTATGAATCTGAATGATACCCAAAATGTGGAATTTAACGACATGAAGGCTTTGCCTCCTTTGGCTCAGGGTAACCATTTATCCAAACGACAATCAGGATATGCTTCACACAAGGCTGTAAAACGGGGCAAAAAGACATTGAAACTGTTCGGAAAGAAACAGGAGAATATCATCACACCCCCTGATATTATAAAAGATGGCAATAGCGGATCTCCTGAAGGAACTCAAAAGGTAGGAGACAACACAGGAGGAGCGGACTCCAGTGTAGCCGTTACTGGAAAAAGCGGGGACAACACCCACAACAATGAATTACAGGCTCTGACACAAAAGACTCCTGACAATCAAACTCTTAAATTACAAGTCATAGAACAGTTACCGGAATTTCCAGGTGGCTGGGTTGTGTTGATGAAATGGCTTGACAAGAATATCAAATATCCTCCTGAAGCCTTAAAAGAACAAATACAAGGTGAAGTAACTGTCTCGTTCATCATTAATACCAATGGTACTCTCAATAATATTAAAATCACGGAATCCTCTGATCCTCTACTAAATGCAGAGGCATTAAGAGTCGTTCATAAAATGCCAAGATGGAAACCGGGAATTCACCATAACAAACCTTGTACAACCATGTTCTCCATCCCTATTGTTTTCCATTTATAAAATGAAATTACCAAAACAAAATACTAAAAAGGACTTCGGATAAAGATTTTAAACAAACAAGAATTATGACTATTTTAACATTTACTCTTATTTTATTAGCCGGAGCTTATGCTGCCGGATTATTGGGATCATTAACTGGACTCGGAGGAGGAGTCATTGTCATACCTCTTCTAACTTTATGTTTCCACATCGATTTCCGCTATGCTATCGGAGCCGCCCTGGTGGCTTCTATTGCGACCTCTTCAGGATCAGCAAGTGCATATGTTAAGGAAGGGATGACGAATATTCGTTTAGGAATGTTTCTGGAAATTGCCACAAGTATCGGAGCTGTAGCAGGCGCTATAATTGCATTATGGATGCCGACAAACGCCATCGCCGTCATATTCGGTTTGGTTCTCATCCTTACTGCCGTGATGCAGCAAAAGAAAAAAACAGATTACGAAGGTGTTGTGGGAAGTAATCTGGCTAAAAAATTAAAACTCTTTGGAACTTATCCAACAAAAGAGGGGGCAAAAAGTTATGAATTGACTCATGTTACAGGAGGATTTCTTACCATGATTGTTGCCGGAATTCTTTCCGGACTCTTAGGCATTGGCAGTGGAGTCCTTAAAGTCCTGGCTATGGATGGCTGTATGAAAGTTCCTTTCAAGGTTAGTACTACAACCAGTAATTTTATGATTGGCGTCACGGCCGTCACTTCTGCTGTAGTCTATCTTCAACGCGGCTATATCGAACCGGGTATTGCTTTTCCTATTATGGTAGGAGTCTTATGTGGTGCCCTAACAGGTACACAGTTGCTGAAGAGACTTAATGTAAGCCTACTGAGAAAAATATTTGCAATAGCAATCCTTTTGGTCGCAGTAAATATGATATATAATGGTTTTATTGGTAAATTTTAATGACAATGAAATATAATAACAGACCACAAACAGATATGAAGGAAATGATCGGTAACACTCTGCGTATAGGAGTAGTTACAGCTTGTACAATAGCACTTATCAGTGGTATTTATTATCTGATACGAAACGGAGGGGAGACGATTCCCAATTATACTATATTCCATAAGGAACCGGCTTCATTTACATCAATTAAAGGCATCTTCAACGGGCTGACCACACTCTCCCCCAAAGAATGGATTCAACTGGGTGTAATCGTGCTCATGCTTACTCCTATAATTCGTGTTGCATTGTCATTAATAGATTTTGCACGCCAAAAGGATTGGCTCTACGTAATAATTACAGCAATTGTATTTATGGTTATCTTAATGAATTCCATTATCGGTGTAAGATAAAATCAAAGAAGCTAAATTACTTTTTCAAGTAATTTAGCTTCTTTAAAAGTTGGGATACCCGGACTCGAACCAGGAATGGCAGGACCAGAATCTGCAGTGTTACCATTACACCATATCCCAATATTCTTTGACTTACATTCGTTATTTTCAAATGCGAGTGCAAAGGTAAGCGTTTTTTTTTATCTCCCAAAATTTTTCGGTATTATTTTCTAAAAAAAA
>DMYZ01000279.1 GCA_003483565.1 Prevotella sp. | reverse complement strand
ATGCTGATGCTTCCCAGATTATTATAGCTGCCGAGATGACTGTTGATAAGGGGTGCTTGAAGTTCAACGGGGAAACATTTTCTTTTAATAAGCGTATTGATGATGCTTTAAAAAAAGCTGCTAAGATTTATCGCCCTATCAAAGGAAAGTATGCTAGATTGTTGCCTATGTCTTCTGTTGCCGGTATGTTTATGAATGTTGACGGCAAACAGTTTCTTCCTCTGATGCAGAATGACAAGGCTATGGTCGCACTTCTGGCGGGTGTTAACCAAGCTATTGATATGGATAATATTTTGAGAAGCGTCAATGGAGACTTGGCTATTGTTTTTCCAGAGTATTCTGGTAATAAAATGAGTATGACGATGAGTGCTCAACTTGCTAATAGCAACTGGTTGTCAGATGTAGATTACTGGAAGCAGTCATGCCCTGCAGGTGGCAGAATTCTGGATTGGCGAAAGAATGCATATTATTATACAGACAGTAAAACTACCTATTATTTTGGTGTTTCTCCGGATATGCAATATTATAGTGGTAGCAGTGCGGCTCTTGCTGATCATTCTATCCTGCCTGCACAACAGCCGATAGGTAACAATCTTGTTAATCAGATTGTTGGTAAGAAGCTTGTTTTGGTCATTAATCTTGGCAATATGAAGGATAAGAAGGGCGCTTTGTCTGTGATTACAACTTTCATGCAGCCAATTTTTGGAAAAGTAAATTCAATTGTTTATAGTTTAAAATAGCAAATGGAAACGATAAAATTTCATTCCGTTATCCCTCAGGTTTTTGCTCAGCGCACTGAATGGGATTCTCAAATATGGAATGTAGATGCTACCTTTCAGAAAGGACATCTTTATCTGGTAGAAGCTGATAGCGGTAAAGGCAAAAGTACTTTCTGCAGTTATATCCTGGGGTACCGTCACGACCATGTTGGTACTGTATGTTTTGATGATGAGGATACTTCTGTCTATACCGTCAATCAATGGGTTGAGATGCGTAAAAATCACATCAGTCATCTTTTCCAGGAACTTCGTCTCTTTCCTGAGCTTACAGCTTTGGAAAATATACAAATTAAAAATCAGATTACGGGTTTCAAATCGTTGGACCAGATAAAGATTTGGTTTGAGATGCTTGGTATTGACGATAAACTTGATGCTAAAGTTGGTCGGATGTCTTTTGGCCAGCAACAGCGCGTAGCTATGATCAGAGCTTTGGTTCAGCCTTTTGATTTCATTTTGGCTGATGAGCCAATTAGCCATTTGGATGATAACAATTCTCTTATCATGTCTGAGATTATGATGAAGGAAGCTAATGAGCAGGGTGCCGGTGTTATTGTGACCAGTATTGGTAAGCACATGGATCTTGATTACGAAAAAACATTTAGGTTATGAATTTAGTTTGGAAATTATTACGCCAGCATATCAGCGTACCTCAATTCTTTGGTTTTGCCTTTGCCAATCTCTTTGGTATGTTTATTGTTTTATTGGGCTTCCAGTTCTATCATGATGTCATTCCGGTTTTTGTATCTGATGACAGTTTTATGAAGGCGGATTATCTCATAATGAACAAAAAGATTGGTACGGCCAGTTCTATCAGTGGTCAGTCAAATACTTTTGATAATAGTGAAATAGATGATGTCGCTGCCCAGAAGTTTGTAAAGAAGGTTGGGAAGTTTACTCCTACTGAATATAAGGTGAATGCCAATATGGGGGTTAATGGAACAAATGTACTTAATTCTGAAATTCCTATTGAGTCAGTACCGAATGGTTTTGTTGATGTTCCTCTCAATGAGTGGAAATATACCCCTGGAAGTAAGATCGTACCTATTATTCTGCCTCGTGCGTACATTACTATGTATAACTTTGGCTTTGCTCAAAGCCATTCTCTTCCTAAATTGAGTGATGGACTTGTTGGAATGATCGACTTTCAGATGTTTATCCAGGGCAATGGCCATAATATGAGCTTTAAAGGTAAGGTTATTGGTTTCTCTAGCCGTTTGAACACGATCTTGGTTCCTCAGACATTTATGGATTGGAGTAATAATTTCTTTGCCCCAAACAGCCATAGTGAACCAAACCGGTTGATTATGGATGTTACAAATCCGGGGGATGAACATATAGGAAAATATCTTTCTAAGAAGGGATATGAGATTGAGGATGAAAAAATGAACGAAGAGAAAACAACTTACTTCCTTCGTATGATGGTCACTATGGTTATGGTGGTCGGTTTAATCATTTCTCTTTTGAGTTTCTATATTTTGATGTTGAGTATTTACCTGCTGGTACAGAAAAATTCTTCAAAACTGGAAAATCTTCTGTTGATAGGATTTAGTCCGAACGATGTCGCTAAACCTTATCAGATATTGACAATCAGTTTGAATCTGGCTGTATTGTTCATAGCTTGGATTGTCTTGTTTTTTGTTCGTAGTTATTATATGAATATTATAGAGACACTCTTCCCTCAGATTGAAGATGGTAACATGCTTCCTGCATTTATTGTCGGTTGCACTTTGTTTGTTTTGGTATCAATCATGAATATAATAGCTATACGCAGAAAGATTATGCGTATTTGGTGTCGTAAAGATTAATATCTTTTTAGCCTTAAGAGGTTTCA
>DMYZ01000199.1:4563-7223 GCA_003483565.1 Prevotella sp. | reverse complement strand
GTAGAAGAAACCTCTATTGGTTTATGATAAGACAACAGCATCCATCCCGTAAAGCGGTCCTTTCCGGAATATTCTGCGTTTCTCGTAGGATAATCTCCGAATGCAGTAGAGCAGTACATGATGTTGTCTTGGTCGAATCCAGCAGGATAGAGAGCTATACGCCGTTCGAATTTATATTTTTGTGACAGCATGCATGTACTTACATGCCAGTAGTTGCCTTTCATATCTTGAAAGGTTCCACCATGCCCGGAGCCTTTGATGAATCCTCCCGGTTTGTAGCTGAAAGGGTTTGCTTTCTGGTAAGTAAAGGGCCCCAAAGGATTATTCCCTACATATACGCCGTCAGCATAAGTTTTAAATTCAGTGCCAGGTGCTCCATATTGGAGATAGTATTTGCCATTATGTTTTGTCATATAAGCACCTTCGACGAAAGGTGGGATGATGGAATCATCATTATTTTTGCCGAAGCGTTCCCATCCATGCTGTTTTGGATAAAGTTGAACGACATCTTTAATTTTGCTTATGGGTGCAAAGTCTTCTCTGCTCAATTGCACAGCTTTGATAGGATAGTCATTACTCGATCCGTAGTAGAGATAGAGTTTACCGTCATCATCAAGAAAAAGGCAAGGATCCCATGAAGGAAGAGTGCTTTTCTCTATGGCTCTGGCCCATCGTCCTGTTTCCGGGTGGGTAGAATACCATACAGGCAATCCTTCATAGGTAGAACCCGTATAAAAAAGAGTATCCCCAGAAACGAAGGCAGCCGGAGCGCACACATCGTCATCTGTGGGATAGCGTTGAAAAGTACTTTGCCGGAATTGCCAGTCACTGAGATTGTCGGAATAGAAATAACCACCTTGATTGGTTGCAAACAGCAGATATTGATTTTTATATATTAATGCCATCGGGTCTGCTGCAGACCGAAAACTCCCATGAGCTTTTACATTGTTATTGTAGGGCTCATAGTTGTATTCGATATTCAGCGGATTGCAATATGTTGTGGTATGTTTTTGTGTTGGATTATACCATGCTGTATTCAAGGCATCTTTGCGATTGTTTACAGTTAATGCTTTTCTCTTTATTAAAGTGATATTAAGTTCTTTTTGTTCAGCCTTGCGATATATGTTGGCAAATTCCATTCCCGGGTAGTATGCATATACATGGTCATCACCATCTGCTACTTCCAGGTGGTAATGACCTCTAGAGTCAGTATTGCAATGTCTGGGACTTGCGAAGATCATGACCGTAGCCCCTTCGAGAGGGGCGCCGGAAGAATCTGTGACAGTTCCTTCTATCTCTTTAATCACATTTCCTGCTGTTGCTGGAAATGTGAAGAAAGATAGAATTGCAAATATTAGTATTCGTGTATTTTTCGATACAACCATGTTTTATTCATCTTTAGGAGTACTGTTGAGTGTCGGTTCACTTTGCAGCTGGTCATAAGGAATAGGATAATAGGTCTTGTCAGCAGTCCATCCGTTAGGACCAAGTACAGATTCGGCTTTTCCTGTGCGGACGAGGTCATTGTATCGTTCTCCCCATTCTCCACAGAGTTCCATTCTGCGTTCGTCAAGGATTTCGTCTACAGTGACATTCGTCATTTCCGGCATTTTAGCTCTGTCCCGTACCAGGTTGAAAGGTGCATCACCGTTTCCTCCCAGCCTTACTTTTGCTTCAGCATTCATGAGGAGTACATCTGCATAGCGGAGAATACGGATATTATTGTTCTCACCATAGTCTGTTCTGCCTGTAGTCATTTCGTTGCTAGGGGTATAAGCTTTTCCGTTCCAGCAGTCTGTCTGTGTCTTGTTTTGTAATGGCCGGATGGAATCCCCGCTTAAGGTTTTTGTTCCAGCTTCAAGGAAGGATGTGCTGTAACGTACGGTTTCGCCCCGTTCCTTAGCCCATGTACGGAAAGCCTTATAATAGCCCAGGAATCCCCAACCGGAGATAACACCGTCGTTAGCCGGTCCTTGGCAGGCAAACCAACTGTTAGAAGAAATTATATCTCCTGAACTGTTGCCGAAATCAGTGCATTGGATCTCAAAGAGAGATTCATTTGAAAGTTTACCTGGAATTTTGAACAGTTCATAATAGTTGCTGTAGAGGGAGAATTTGTTACTGTTGATGATATCGTCAGTAAGGGTTTTTACCTGTTCGTAATTGCCTTCATTCAAATAGATTTTTGCTGCAAGAGTCTCGGCACTGTAGGCCGTGACCGCTCCGGGATGTTCCATCTCGTTCGGACGAAGCTTCTTGCAGTAGGTCATGGAGTAGTTCAGGTCTTCAAGCATATATCTCTCGACCGCAGCCAGGGTAGAACGGGTCATATCCGTCTGGGCATTACTTCTCAGAATCGTTACGGCTCCAAAATTTTGTGTCAACCTGTAATAGGCGTAAGCGCGGAGAAAGCGCACTTCACCACAGTAAGAACGATAAGAAGCCATTGTAGAGCTGTCTGTAATGTTCGCTGCATAACTGTTGAGTGACTCGAGAGCAGCATTGGCGACTTTAATGATACCATAATATTCAGTCCATATTTCATTCAGCCCCCAATAAGTATTATCATAGGTATAATTGCCACAATCAACCAGAGCTCCCTGGTCGTCAATGCGTCCTGACCACATGTCGTCGTCCCTTACTTCAGACATGAGATAAAC
>DMYZ01000199.1:0-4491 GCA_003483565.1 Prevotella sp. | reverse complement strand
TTGTCAAGGTTGGTAAAGTCTACATCGCTTTCGTTGACACTGTTTTCAGGGTCTTTGTCCAAATAGTTGCAGGAAGTTACGGAAAAGCATGCTGCTGCAGCTATCGCTGTTATCATTAATTTAAGATGTTTCATTTTCTTCAAGGTTAGAAGTTGATTTGTACTCCGAAAGTATAGGTTGCAGTAAGAGGATATACGTTGGTATCCCAACCTTCTGCATCACTGATTTCAGGGGAGAAGGCGTGAGCGGAAAAGATGGTCAGAGGACGGTCGGCAGTCATACTCAGGCGCATGCTCGGCAGAGTGTAAGTGCCGAAGCGGAGATCTTTCAGGGTATAGCCAAGTGTGATATTCTGAATACGGAAATAGTTGGCGCTTTCTACGAAATAGGAATTCGTTACTCCTACATTCCAGTTTTTAGTGAGGGCCTTTGCTGAAGGATCAGTATTGGTCGAATTTTCGCCTGTCCATCTGTCTTTGTATTGTGCTTCGTCAAAGTTATAATTGCTCTGTGCATATCTCAGGGCTCTCTTTCTGTTGTACATTTGCGCTCCGGCTTGTCCATAGGTAGTTACTTCGAAGTCGAGGTCTTTCCAGTTGAAACCCAGATTAAAGCCATAAGTGAAATTAGGCTGATAGGATCCCAGAGCCTGTCGGTCACTTCCATCAATCTTTCCATCTTTATTGACATCTTCATATTTGAAGTCTCCCGGTTCCAGATTATTAGCTACGGCAACAGGATCATTTTTTATTTCTTCCTCGTTCTGATAAACACCAACGACTTTGTAACCATAGAAACAGTTCATTTCTTCGCCTACAACATTAAAGGTTTCTCCACCTTGAATATAAGAAGCACCGCTCAGCGAGGTTACCTTGTTAGAGAGGAAAGACAAGTTGGTTCCGACATGATATTTAAAATCAGGTCCGATATTATCATTCCATGTAAGGGCAATGTCAAGGCCACGGTTCCTGATTTTTGCATAGTTGCCGGCAAGAGTTTCGCTGCTGAAAGGAAGACGGGCGCTGATAACGGCATTATTGGTCATACGATTGTAGTAGTCCAAATCCATATTCAGTCTGTTCTTAAAGGTCGAGAGATTGAAGCCCAGATTCAGTTCGTTGACAACTTCCCATTTCAGATAGCTGAAGTAGGTCGTGTTCTGATATCCTGAAAAGATGGTATTGCCAAATACTCCGGAAGCATCGTTGCCTGTAGCGATAGAAGCAAAGCCGTCACTGGCTGCTACATGGTCGTTTCCGAGCTTACCCCAGCTGGCACGCAATTTGAGATAGTCAAGGACATGCTGGTGTTTCATGAAGTTTTCTTCAGTGACTACCCAGGATGCTCCGACTGAAGGGAAATACCCCCAGTGTTGCTGATATTTGGAAGAACCATCAGCACGGAATGTGAACATCAGATAATATTTCTGAGCGTAGTTATAGTTCAGACGAGTGAAGTAACTCATTCCTCTATAGGTGTTACCATCATCACCAAGGGTGATTCCATCGCTGCTGCCTTGACTGAGATAGAGGTATTCGTCTTTGCCTCCAGGCACATTTGTTGCGTTCCCCCAAAGGTAACGATAGTTTTCCTGACGCATGGAGAAACCTCCCATAGCCTGGAAGTTGTGTTTTCCCCAGCTGTCAATGTAAGTAAGGGTATTGTCCCAAATAGAGTTGTTATATGTGGTCATACTCTTCGTCAAGGAACTGACGCTCTGCGTCTGCCATGCACTGACATAATATTTGGGAATGTAAACATGTCCTTCTATTGTAGAATGGTCATAACCATAACTGGTTTGGAAAGACAATTTATCCGGAATGAATGTCAATTTTGCATAGAAGTTAGATAAGAACTGCTTGGTATTGTTTTTTGAATTATAGTAATCTGCAGTTGCTATTGGATTATAAAAATTAGCGGTGTAACCTATTGAAGCTGGAGAGGTGTAACTCGTAGGAGTCGCGGCTGTGTTTTCTGAATCATAAACAGGGTATAGAGGTGATGCATTGAAAGCCTGTTGCCATGCTGAACTGTTGGCTAATACTTGGTCTGCATTTGTGAAAATGCCATTGTAGCCTACTTTCAGCCAGCTGGTAGCATCGTAGTCAAGGGAAGCCCTGAAGTTTAATCTTTTATAATTGTTATCCGTTTTCATGATTCCGTTCTGGTACAGGTAATTCATTCCGACAGCATAGTCAGCTTTGTCGTTACCTCCGGAAATATTGATACTGTGGTTGGTAATGATGGCATCTCTTAACAACTCTTTATACCAGTCAGTATTGCTGCCATAAGTCCAGTTATGGAAATCGCTGTCGGAATAACTTCCGCCATAGCGATCTATGCTGGCTTTGGCTATAGAAGCATAAGCATTGTAGTTCGCTTCAAGCAACATGGTAGCATATTCGTTGGAATCGGCCATTTTCAAAATGTTAGTTGCTTTCTGCACTCCGACATATCCATCATAAGTGATCTTGGGAGCCTGGTTCTTCGTACCTTTCTTTGTTGTAATGATGATTACGCCATTGGCAGCACGTACACCATAGATCGCGGCAGCAGATGCATCTTTCAAGACACTCATCTCTGCAATGTCATTACTGTTCAGAAAGTTGATGTTGTCATAAAACATGCCATCTACTACATATAGAGGTGTAGAGTTGCTGAAGGAACCATTACCTCGAATGTGGACTGTTGGTCCTGAACCCGGAATGCCGCTGCTGACAACGTTGACACCTGCCACTTTACCTTGCATAGCTGTCATCGGAGAAGAAGAAGGGGTATTAGTCAAAGTCTCTCCTTTTACAACGGCTATAGGAGAAGTTAAGTCTTTAGCCTTGGCAGTACCGTATCCGATAGCGACAACTTCATCCAGAATTTTGGAATCGTCTTTCATCTGAATCCTCATAGTTGATGTTGCTTGCATCACCTGAGTTTTCATACCTACATAGGATACTGTAACTTTGGCGCCGGCAGGAACTTGATCTAAGATGAAGTTACCATCAATATCGGTAATAACGCCTATCTTTGTTCCGTCTACTTTTATCGTTGCCCCAATAACCGGTTCACCGGATGAATCGAGGACAGTTCCCTGGACTTTCTGTGTCTGGGCATTTGCCATACCCGTAAGCAACAGGGCGAGAATTAGTAATTTAATCTTTTTCATTTAGGTATTTGTTAGTTTGGATATTTTTCGATTTTGCAAAGATATTTTGGAATTTTTTAAAAACAAAATATATCAACACTACAAATATACGATATAATAAAAAAATACTTCGATAAAACTACTATTTTGTTTTTTAATTTGTTGTTAATTAGTAAATTACAGTCATAAAAAATATTATAAAATAAATTTATTTCTTATTTATTAAGTAATCTTTTACGCAGGTTTATATGTTGTCTTTCACCGGTCCATCAGTAGTAATTAACTTTTCTTTACAGGCGTAAGGCGATGATGTTATTCTACTCATAAATATATCAGAGAATTAAAATCTCTGGATAATATCCAGGATTATTGATATGATTTCAGAATTATTTCTTATCTTTGCATAATTCTTATGAAATATAGTCTAACTCTATGAACATTTATTGTATTCCATGCCGTAAATTAGTTCTAATATATTTCTTTCTTGTACTATGTCTTTGTGCAAGGCCGGCAAGTTTTATTCCCGTGATTACCAATTATTCCTCTACTGTTTATAATGGCGGTTTGCAAAATTGGTCCGTCACTCAGGGTGATAACGGCGAGATCTATATAGGCAACAATAATGGTGTCTTGGTATATGATGGTTATACCTGGCATAAATGGGCTATACCCGGCAATGCGATAGTACGGTCAGTGTTTTATAATCATGGGCGCCTTTATGTCGGCAGTCAGGAGGAGTTCGGTTATATGACCCGTAATAAAATGGGTGAAATGACTTATCATTCACTTTGGAAGCAATTGCGTGGTTATCAGCCGCATAATGATGAAATATGGAAGATTCTGAAGACGAAGGATAATAAGATCATCTTTCAGTCTTTTTGTTCTTGGTTTGAATATGACGGGCATCGTGTTCAGGCACATTATAATGCGGCGCAATTACCTCTTTATTTTTTTAATATCAAAGGGACTATTTACGTCCAGTTGGTTAACGGCCCTCTTTGCATTCTTCATAATAATAAATATATACCTCTGGTATCCAGAAAGCAGTTGGGGGGTGACGGTGTCGTAGCAGCGATGTCTCTTGCCGGTTCTAAGATACTATTGTGTACGGAGTTCCATGGCCTTTATATTCTTGAAGGAAAGAAGGTCTCTGTATTTCATGTAGACAATTCATCCCAGCTTCTCCAGGCTCAGGCCAACAGAGCCGTGATTACCCGTGACGGGAAGACGATTGTTGTAGGTACTATTATGGATGGTATCTTCGGCTATGACTGTCGGGGACATCTTCTCTGGCATTATAACAAGCAAAATCGTCTTGGTAATAATACGGTTCTCATGCTTTACTGTGACCG
>DMYZ01000221.1 GCA_003483565.1 Prevotella sp. | reverse complement strand
TCTGTGCAATTATGAACCACAATATCATTGGCTACGAATGAAGAAGTCTCAGGGACAGTAATATCATATACTGGAACCGATTCTTCCTTTTTAATTCTTGTTATTTTCAACATTTCTATTTCCTTTTATAACCTTTACCGAGGTATTTTATATCGGTTCCTCGACTTCTATTATAGTCTTCAATAAGTCCGCTTATTGAACCAAACTTGTTACAAATAAATGGTCGAGCAATTCGTTCTGATTTAGGTTTATTGAAATTTGCATTATAGACGAACTTCTTTAACGTGAACGGGCCTTCTCGAAGAGTAAGATCAATAGCATTAAAAAGTCTGTCTAATATCTCAGGTGTTAATTCCTTAAAGTTTGGATTATTACATCCGGTGGTTTGGATCTGTATTTCCAATCTCCTCTCTTTAGATAGTTTTTTACCTTTAGAATGATGAACCCACTCTCCGGACAAAACTTTGGGGTGGTTTATCGACTGAGAACCTTTCTTTTCACCGGTTACTGAATCAACTACAGGCATCTTTCCCTTCCTTGCTTTTGATATAGCCTGCAATCCATCTAAGCGATATTTTTCGTACTTTCTATTTTCAGAAGCATTCCAGTCTACATTGCGAGGATGTTTACTAGAAACTTTCGAAAAGAAAAACTGTAAGGCACTCCCTGCAGGATACTCGTAATGTGTTCCCTTTAAATGCTTATGAAGTAATACATGAGCAATGAAATGTTCCCTGGGAGTCAATAATCTTATATTATTCTTATCGTTTGGGTTGCCTGATAAATGCCCGGATGGTCCTTTTCTTGTTCTATCCTTGAACATAAAATCAGGAATCACATGATGTTTTTCATAATATTGATCATCATTCTTTACTCTATTTTCAGATTTTGCTCTGTCCATTATTTGTCTATATATCTTGATATAATTCATGAAATCACCCTTTCCTTTAAGATATTTATTAGAAAGGGTGATTTCAGCACACCAAGTTTATGAGATTACAAGTTCGTCAGTTTCAACAAGTTCTCCGGCTTTCACCCATCCTCGATTTTTAGTAAAAATCTGGTGATCTTCGGTACATTCTAATACCTTACCGTCTTCTGTTTCTATACGAATTAATTCATCACTTACACCTGTTTGAGCAGCGGCAGAAACACTTGACCACGTATATTCACCTTTATCGGTATCATAAGACTTGACCAGAGCATCACTATATAGACCAAACTGATATTTTTCCACGAATTCATCCATACGAATTCTTTTCTCATCCCCATCAACTTTGATATCAATCATAGTATCGCCTACGACAC
Source organism: Prevotella sp. (assembly GCA_003483565.1). Lineage (GTDB taxonomy): Bacteria > Bacteroidota > Bacteroidia > Bacteroidales > Bacteroidaceae > Prevotella. Next base: position 4,260 of record DMYZ01000221.1, on the reverse strand, counting down.
AAAGGTTGGAACCATGAGTCGTAAGACCCAATGCTGTCTGTGTCTTTGGGAATGCTCTCTTGGCTGCGTCGATGAAGTAAAGGTAAGGCTCACCAGTTCTATATCTAATCTCGAGGATCTGTTCCCATAGCTTACGAGCTGCAACAGTTTCTCTAACACTATTGTCGTTTGGATCTTTGAGCTCCCACATGCCATCGCGACTAACAGCTTCCATGAAGTCGTCTGTGATGTTTACGCCATGATGAAAACCTGCACTGTGGCACTTACGTGAAGCATCACCAGTTGGAACTCTGATGTTAATGAACTCAAGAATATCAGGGTGGCTTACGTCCATGTATGCCGCATAAGAACCGCGACGTACTTTACCCTGCTTGTATGCCTCCATGTCTGCATCAACTGTGTGGAGGAATGGAATTGGACCTGGTGCTTTATCGGAAACCGCACGCACATCGGACCAGTGACCACCTACACCACCACCGAGAACTGATAACCAGCGTGTTTCGCTAGAGTGGTCGATAAGTCCATCAAGTGAATCAGGAACATAGGTTAGGAAGCAGTTATGGACTACAGTCTTAGATTTACCGACCGTAAAAGTATGTCTATTTTTGACTTGTATATCATAGACTTTTTTAGTCCCTGATATTTTTTTAACAGAAAAACTCATATCAACCTCATAAATAAAAAAGCAACAATAGGTTTGGGAATATTCTAATGAGCCAGAGCATAATACTTATATTACAATCAAAACCTCATAATTCTCATTATTTGAAAAGATATATCAAATATATAGAAGAGGTTTCGAAATATAACAACAAATATACTATCACTGGATACCAGGAACAGCATCATATTTTACCGAAAGCTAAAGATCTATTCCCTGAATATTCTTCCTTTAAAGAACATCCGTGGAATAAAATACCATTAACAGCAAGACAGCATTTCATTGCTCATCATCTATTATATAAAGCCTTCGGTGGATCTCAGACGGCCGCTTTCAAACGAATGTATGAATCTAATCAGAACACCGGAAAGTTATCCTCAAGACAGTATGAAACATTAAAAGAAAAATTCTCAGAATATATTTCTTCTTGTCTTACTGGTTTAAAGAGATCTCCTGAATATTGCGAAGAACATTCAAAAAGGAAAACAGAATTCTATAAAGATGAAAACAATAGAAAAAAGCAATCACAAGCCTGTCTAGGAATAAAACGATCAGAACAAGCTAAGGAAAATATGAGAGTTGCCTTTAAGAATAGACCTCCTAAAACAAAAGAACAAAAAGACCACCTAAGTAAAATAATGACCGGAAGAGTAGTATCCGAAGAAACTAGAAATAAAATGCGAGGAAACAATAACCCAAATTACGGAATTACAATGTCTGAATCGCACCGAAAAAATATTTCAGATTCTTCAAAGAATGTTCCTAAAAAGACTTGCGAACATTGCGGAAAACAAGTTTCTCCAGGAAATTACACTAGATGGCACGGGGAGAAGTGTCGAGGTTAATCCCTCGACACTAGTTCATGAATATCCGGATCCAGCTCATCAACTCTAACCCATCCATGCTCTTTAGTCATGAATAAATGATTTCCCGTAGTAGTAATGGTTTCACCATCAATAATGATCTCATAGAGATCATTAGATTCCTGTTCCCTAATCGCTTCTACTTCATTATAAGAACCATCATCGGATAAAACAGAATATCCTACTTTGATATCTTCTATATTTTTGAATCCTTCATCGGTGAATACTAGAGTTTCTCCAGAGAAGCATGAGATGGGTAAGCCCTTGACCTTCTTGAAAGTCAACGGGCTTAGGGTTGCGACTTCTGGCGCATTTGAAAGAACCGGACTAGCGAACATGAACCATCCCCTGGATGCTCCCTCGTAGAGTCTCTGTGCTAGAGCTCTGTCACCCTTGGACCATGCAAACGATGCACGAGCAAAGCCCTTCTGAGGAGTCTCTCCTGGCTTCAAGTAGAAATCAGACAAGAGTTTACGGGAAAAGTCTGTGAGGTTATTGTCACGCTCAGGAACTATAACGAGTCCTGTTGCGTCATCAATAATTGCTACCTCGCTAGGTGCTTTCGTCTTTGACATTGGTTAAAATCCTCGAAATTGATTAAATCTGAGGTGGACTAGATGTTGTGTCGATCCGTCCACCTGGTACTAAATGTTGCACCTGTATCTTATTACTAATACAGGTTATCGCAGCTGAGTGTCAGTATTTAGTAGGCAGATTTTTTAATAACTATGCACTTTTTAAGGTGCATCTAGTCAGCTAATTAATCAATTTCGAGGTAGGAAAAGGGGAACTTTCATTCCCCTTCGTTGTTGTGGCCATTACCAGCCACCATTTCCAAAAACTCATATAGTCCGAGGCAAAAACTAAAAGCAACCCCGGACATTATACTGAACAGGATCGATCGAATACTGAGATGAATACTTAGGCTGTAGGCTATAACGTCTAGCAGTCCGGCGAACATAAGCACAGAAAAAATCGTGCTTACACAAAAGAGTTTCTTCATACATCTCTCCTTCGATCAGATCATATATTACCTCACATGGAAAAAGAAAGGCCGAGTATTGCTACTCGGCCTTTTGTGCGGGTAGAGGGACTTGAACCCCCACGGATCTCTCCAAGGCATTTTGAGTGCCCCGCGTCTACCATTCCACCATACCCGCGAACGACTGTAACTGTTTATTTAGCAGCTACAGGCGCATATTGTCAATACTGTTTTAGAACAATTTTGTCAAAAGGCACAAGTCGCCATTTCTTTAGTCTTTTCTTCCCAAACCAATGGAAGTTTTCCTGTAGATCACGATCGTGATACAACACGTCGTTGTCTATGAATTTGCCCCATGCACTTGTGAGCTTCTTCTGAAGCTTTCTTGACAAAAGCTCATACTTAGCAGCAACAAGAATTTCATCACCTGTGACGAAAGGTGTTGCTTCTGGGTTCTTCTCCAACTTCTCTTCCAGCTTAGACCACAGCCAGGTAAAAAATGTCTCCTCGACACTATCTTGATTTTCGACGAGATTTCTATGTAGATTCATTTCAACCTCCCTAAAAACTGATTGGGTATAAGCGTATTTACGAAATGAATCTAACCTATTGAGGCCGGTTCCCCCACCCGGCACCGCCTGCTTTCGCTACGGCTGGATACTCGTGTCTCTCAATTCCGGTTATCCGAAACAAGAATACGACACTATTCTCGCGACCTGCTGTACCTGCACGGGAGGGTTCTTACACCACAACGGACTACCGTGAATCTTCTAGAGTTTTTTCATGTGATACAAGAGCATCACACTGGCCTTCGCAGCGACTTACGTGATTTAGATGATCGCTTAACGTATTTGAAGACGTTGATTTAGGTTAGACTCACGATTCTTTAGCCGTTTACAGCACTCAATAACTAGGTTCTCTCGAGGATTGCTCCTCAGTGTCTTTATAGCTGAACTGAAGATTACTGTCAACGCAATTTACAGAACTTTGCTTTCTCGTCCTGGAAGTCTCCGTTGTCCACATACCAGTCATCAAGGTTGCCGACTTTGTTCTTGTCAACGCCGGCTGGAACTGGGATAGTGAACCCGACCTTCTGTTCGATGGTAGCAATGCTGACAATCGTCTGAGGAACCAGCTTAGAGCTGAACTTCTCATTCGGCATCAAGAACGCAATGGCGTCTTTACCCGAAGAGTCAATAACGATCTTCCAGAAGAACTTCGGGACATCAACTCTGTATTCAGAGATCGTATCGTCAGTCATCGAGACCACTGGACCTGCGTAGATCTCAATGGAGTTCTCATCAACAGCCCAGTTGCGACTTGCTTGCTCGACCCACTTCCACGGTCCACGATTCAGACCAGGAGCCTGTGGGGTCATGTTCGTCATGTAGAAACTTTGAGTCTCTTCAGCGGGGTCGAAGTTGAAGTCATTGGCGTCAGCTAGGTGACCCTTGTCGTAGCCTGAACCCGCATAAGCTGATGGAGGAACATCGCGGCCTGCTGCCATGGGATCGCGAGCAAACTGACCTGCTCGGCCATTGCAGCCCTGAGCGTGATCTGCTGTCAGATTCCATGCGACAAAGCGTGGGAGTTTGAATGTTGGATCGTAGGCCGTGTAATAGCCCTGATGACAAAGCCCAGTAGCGCCGTGAATCACAGGCGTTCCATAAGGCAAGGCTGCACCGCAGTCAGCGAGTGCTGGTGTACTGAAAAGACAAGGCAATAGGAGGAATTTTTTAATACTCCGTTGTAAA
>DMYZ01000248.1 GCA_003483565.1 Prevotella sp. | reverse complement strand
ATTCCTATTGGGATCATCTTGATTATATTATAGACCTTGCAGCTCAGAATGGTATTTATATTGGTATGGTCCCTATTTGGGGATCACAGGTGAAAGATGGCAAAATCAATGCAGGCCAGGCCAAAGTTTATGGTGCATTTCTTGCCCATAGATATAAAGACCGAAAGAATATTATCTGGATTATGGGCGGTGACATTCAGGGGGATATTCATCCGGAAGTATGGAATGCACTAGCGACTACGATCAAGGAAATTGATCCTAATCATCTCATGTCCTATCATCCCCGCGGCCGTTATACTTCTGCAGAATGGTGGAGCAAGGCTCCTTGGATTGATTTTCACATGTTTCAGAGTGGCCATCGCAAATATGGCCAGCGTATGGGCAATAAAATGTATTCTATTCCAGATAGTACAGAAGAGGACAACTGGATGTATGTTGATTCCACATGGGCTTACAAGCCAATAAAGCCGGTGCTTGATGATGAACCAAGCTATGAGGATATTCCAAAAGGACTTCATGATCCCAATGAACAGCGTTGGCAGGATTATGATGTTCGCCGCTATGCTTATTGGAGCGTATTCGCAGGAAGCTGTGGACATACTTATGGACATAATGCTATTATGCAGATGCTGAAACCGGGTTATCCTACCAGCTATGGGAGTGATGGAACAGAGAAAAGCTGGTATCAGGCTTTGAATGATCCAGGATACAACCAGATGAGATATCTAAAGGATCTGATGCTTGCTTTCCCTTATTTTGAGCGAATACCGGATCAAAGTATTATTGTAGGTAGGAATGGAACCAAATATGACCGCCTTATTGCCACTAGAGGAAAAGACTATCTAATGGTCTATAATTATAATAGTGATCTGATGAAACTGGATCTTCGGAAGATATCAGGGAAGAAGAAGAAGGTCTGGTGGATGAACACGGCAACAGGTAGTCTGACTTATCTGGGGGAATTTGGCAATAAGGTTATTACTTACATTCCTGAGCATCCTCTGCAAGGTAAAGTCGCAGACGGCGTTTTTATTGCTGTTGATGCCATGAAAAATTATCTGGCAACAGATCAGAAGGAGATTAACGATCAGAGTTTGGCCGACAAAGAAAGAAATTTGATGGAATAAAAGACAGTTCCTTTTAAATGAGGTGCTGATAACAGAGAAATGAAAAAAATTTTTAATATATTAGTATTGTATTTCTTGCCGTTGTTTGTTTTGGCAGGAAACATCAGTGTATATGATTTGCGAGTAGAAAATATGGATAATCCTTTGGGAATAGATGTGACTTCACCTCGTTTCTCTTGGAAAATTTCATCGGACAAGAATAATATTTTGCAAACGGGCTATCAGATAATTGCCGCTTCTTCTATAGACAAACTCAATAAGAACGAAGGTGACCTCTGGAATAGTCAGATGGTCAATTCTGATGAACAGCTATGGATATCTTATTTGGGTAAGCCTCTCCAAAGCAATGAGGAGGTTTTCTGGAAGGCTCGCGTCTTTACTAATAAAGGAAAATCAAAGTGGAGCTCTGTCCAGCATTTTTCTATCGGACTTTTGACGGAAAATCAATGGAAGGGTCGTTGGATTGGCCTGGAAACAATGCAACCTGGGGAGCAGCGGGGACTTCATACTCGTCTTGCTGCACGTTATCTGCGGAGAGAATATTCACTTACTCAAAGGGTGAAGCGTGCTACGGCTTATGTTGCTGGTTTGGGAGTTTACGAATTTTATGTCAATGGCCGGAAAGTTGGTGGAAATCATGTTCTCGATCCTGTTCCCACGGATTATCGTAAGACAATTTATTATAATACTTATGATATTACGGATTTATTAAATAATTCAGGTAAACAGGCTTTTGGTATTATCCTGGGTAATGGCCGCTTTTTCCCTCCACGCCAGGAGAAGGCTTATAAGGAACTTATCTTTGGCCTTCCGAAATGCCGTATTAATATTGTTCTTGAAATGGAGGACGGCAAAACTATAACATGGGCGACTGATGAGAAATGGAAATTGACAACAGATGGACCTATTCTCAGCAACAATGAATATGATGGAGAAGAGTATGATGCCAGCAAAGAGCTGACAGGATGGAATTTGGTGGGATATAATGATGAGACATGGACGAATGCCGAGCGCTGTGATATTCCTGAAGGTATATTAAAAGCTCAGATGACGGAGGGCATGATAGAAGAAAAGTATGGAAAGCCTGTTATTCTAAAAAACAACATTCTTGATTTTGGCCAGAATATGGCGGGATGGATTGGCTTCCATGTCAGAGGGAGCCTGGGAGACACTATCCGTGTGAAATATGCAGAGAAACTTAATGCTGACGGGACTCTTTATACGGATAATCTGCGTAATGCCTTAAGTGAGGATATTTATATCTGTAATGGCAAAGAGAATGGAATACTCTGGCGTCCCCGTTTCTCTTATCATGGTTTTCGTTATGCACAGGTATCGGGAATGAAGAATATAAAGCAAGATGACTTTATGGCTTATACCGTGGGAGATGAGATGCAAGAAACGGGAGAGCTATCTACTTCTGATACTATATTAAATAAGGTATTGCATAATGCTCTTTGGGGAATCAGAAGCAACTATAAAGGCATGCCTGTAGATTGTCCGCAACGCAATGAGCGTCAGCCTTGGCTAGGTGACCGTACCGTAGGTTGTCTTGGAGAAAGTTTCCTGTTCAATAACGAACGACTATATACCAAGTGGATGCATGATATTGTAGACGGTCAGCGCTCCGATGGAGCCATATCAAATGTAACTCCAACATTCTGGCGGTATTTCGAGGATAACATGACATGGCCGGCTGTGTTTCCTTTTGCCTGTGATATGCTTTATGAGCAGTTTGGTAATAAACAACCAATTGTAGAATCTTATCCATCTTTAAAAAAATGGGTTAACCATATGATGGATGAATACTGCGATAATGGCATCATTACTAAAGACCGTTATGGTGACTGGTGTGTTCCTCCAGAGAAGCTCTCACTTATTCATAGTCAGGATCCTTCCCGTCAGACGGATGGGGAATTGATCTCTACGGCATATGGTATCCGTATCATGCAATTAATGGAAAAATTTGCCAAGATGCAGGGGTTGTCTGATGATGCTGATTATTGGCATAGCAGAGAAAGTATCATGATATCTGCATTTAATAAGAATTTCTTAACTGTTAAACCCGGGACATCTCTCCGTCCGGGATATATTCTCTATCCGGACAGTATCTTTTATGGTAATAATACAGCAACAGCTAATCTCTTGCCGTTAGCCTTTGGAATTGTCCCGGATAGTATAAAAAAAGAAGTTGTCAAAAATGTTGTCGCTAATATTATGACCAAGGGCGACGGGCATGTTACCTGCGGAGTGATAGGAATCAGCTGGCTGTTGAGAGGCTTGAGTGATAATGGCTTTGCTGATATTGCTTATTTGCTGGCAACCAATGCTACTTATCCGTCTTGGGGATATATGGCAGAGAATGGTGCTACTACTATTTGGGAGTTATGGAATGGGGACAAGGCCAATCCAAAAATGAATTCAGGCAATCATGTAATGCTTTTAGGCGATTTTCTTACTTGGTGCTATCAGTATTTGGGAGGAATCAGGAATCCAAATGAACAAAATCCTCTCCCATCCAGTAACCCGGAATGTGTGGCTTATAAACATTTTATACTTAAACCGTCTTTTGAGATAGAAGATTGTTTTCAGATAAATGCCAGTTTTGACTCTCCTTATGGATTAATAAAAAGCTGTTGGAATAAAACCCTGCAGAGACTTCATTGGGAAGTGCAAATTCCGGCTAATACTACCGCAAGTATCTGTTTCCCTGATGGAGAAATCAAAGAGGTTGGCAGTGGCAGTTATACTTTTGATGTTAATATCCCGACTAAGAATCCGGCCGTACTGAAAGATGAATTCCTCTATGATTTTGCTCCGTTTCCACAAGCTCATGCCTCTACTGTTTTGGAATTAAAGAATGGAGACCTTCTTGCTTCTTATTTCGGAGGTACAAAGGAAAGAAATCCGGATGTTTGTATTTGGGTAAGCCGAAAGGCTAAGGGCTCTGATCATTGGAGTGCTCCAACTCTGGCCGGTGATGGCGTCTTTCGATTGGGTTCAGCCGACGCTCTCTTGGGTGGCGTTTCTGGAATTAATGACTCTACAACAAGTGCGGCTCTTGGACCTATAAAGGATCATCCGGAATATCAATATCACTATGATGGTAATAAACATCCTTTCTGCAGGGTAGCTGATATTCAGCATTTGAAACGTAAGGCTTGTTGGAATCCTGTCCTTTTTCAAATGCCAAATGGAGATATCTGGTTATTTTATAAAGTTGGAACTACTGTTGATGACTGGCAAGGATGTGCTGTGATATCGCATGACGGTGGCAAGACCTGGGGCAAGAGGGAAATGCTTCCTAAAGGTTTTATAGGTCCAGTGAAAAATAAGCCGATTATCCTTGGTAACCGTTTAATCTGTGGAGCAAGTACAGAAGCCAAAGGATGGAAATTTCATGTCGAACTTTATGACTTGAAAACTAAAGAGTGGAAATATGTCGGTCCTGTGGAATCGACGGAAGCTGTCAAGACTGATGATAAAAAGATGCATCCCATCGATTGCATTCAACCAAGTATACTGAAACTAAAAGATGGAAGGTTGAAAGTATTGATGAGGACACATAACGGTTTTCTAGCTCAATCATACAGTAGTGATAATGGAGAAACATGGACTCCTGTTACTCTTTCTGATATTCCTAATAATGAAAGCGGAACAGATGCTGTTACCTTGCAGGACGGCCGGCAGATATTGATATACAATAATTTCCAGACTATTGATGGAACAAAGAAAGGCCCCCGAACCCCTTTGAGTATTGCTGAAAGTGATGACGGAGAACGCTGGCATCACGTCTTAACCTTGGAGGATAGTCCGATTAGCCAGTATTCTTATCCTGCCATTATTCAGGGACGGGACGGAAAACTGCATTGTGTGTATACATGGCGTCGTCAGCGTATTGCCTATAAGGAGATTGACCTTTCAAGATTAAAATAAGATTCATGAACATAAAAAAAATAGTATTATCGATGGCTGTAGCAGTATCACTTAATGTTACAGCCCAGAGTATTCAGATACGATTGGAAAAACATCCGTCAAATCGGGAACAGTTTGCTGCTGAATATTTACAGAAGAAACTCTCCAAACTTGGATATATAGTAGGTAAGAGAGGAAAATATAAAATCTATCTGGCTCAGGCCAAGGATACAACCGGTTTAAAAAAAGAAGGTTTTACCATTATTTCTAAGGAGAATAAAATTAAGGTGACCGGTAATGATGGCAGTGGTGTCATCTATGCTTGCAATGAGATAGCAGAGCGGGTTTATCGACAGGGGAATCTAAAATTTCCAGCTCAGATAAAGGATGCTCCGGAAATGGTGCTTCGTGGTTCGTGCGTAGGACTTCAAAAAACCACTTACCTTCCTGGTCATGGGGTTTATGAATATCCTTATACTCCACAGAATTTCCCTTGGTTTTATGATAAGGCACAGTGGATTAAATACTTGGATATGATGGTGGATAACCGTATGAATTCTCTCTACCTGTGGAATGGCCATCCTTTTGCCTCCCTTGTGCGACTTAAGGATTATCCTTTTGCCGTGGAAGTAGACAGTGCCACTTTCAAGAAGAATGAGGAAATGTTTTCTTTCTTGACTAAAGAGGCAGACAGAAGAGGCATATTCGTTATTCAGATGTTTTATAATATTATAGTCAGCAAACCGTTTGCCGACCATTATGGCATTCAGACTCAGGACCGCCATCGCCCTATAACCCCATTGATTAGTGATTATACTCGTAAAAGTATTGCTGCTTTCATAAAAAAGTATCCTAATGTTGGACTGCTTGTTTGCCTGGGTGAAGCTATTGATACCTATGACGATGATGTGGAATGGTTTACCAAAACCATTATCCCTGGTGTAAAAGATGGTTTGAAAGCTCTTGGAAGAACGGATGAACCTCCAATACTACTACGCGCCCATGATACGGATTGTGAAATGGTAATGAAGGCAGCGCTTCCGCTTTATCATAATCTATATACGATGCATAAGTATAATGGGGAATCACTGACAACTTATCAGCCACGTGGCCCATGGTCACAAATGCATCGTGATCTTGCTGCTTTAGGTACAACTCATATAGAGAACGTCCATGTCCTGGCTAACCTTGAACCTTGGAGATGGTCTTCACCTGATTTTATACAAAAGGCTGTTCAGGCAATGCATAACATACATCATGCCAATGCTTTGCATCTCTATCCTCAGGCGTCTTACTGGGATTGGCCTTATACAGCTGACAAACTCCCTAATGGAGGCAGAGAGTATCAGCTGGACCGTGACTGGATGTGGTATAAGGCTTGGGCCCGTTATGCTTGGGATTGTCATAGAGACAGAAAGGATGAGATCAAGTATTGGAATAAAGTGCTTTCAGACTATTATGGTTTAAAAGATACTTTAAATATAAGTAACGGTCGTAATGGTATTTTGGCCGCCTATGAAGAGAGTGGTGAAATTGCGCCTAAACTTCTTCGTCGTTTTGGTATTACTGAAGGTAACCGTCAGACCTTGCTGCTTGGAATGAAGATAAGTCAGTTAGTCAATCCTTATAAGTACACAATCTATCCCGGGTTTTATGAAAGTTGTGGTCCTGAGGGTGAGAAATTGATTGAATATGTGGAAAAAGAATGGAAGCATCAACCCCATGTTGGTGAACTTCCTCTTGATATTGTGAATCAAACTGAAGCTCACGGAGACCGGTCTGTTGCT
>DMYZ01000280.1:4716-9900 GCA_003483565.1 Prevotella sp. | reverse complement strand
TTGTCAGAACCTAACACATCAAGGATCTTCTCACGATACATTTCTTCCATATAAACACGAGCTGCACCACAATATTGACGAGGATCGAAATATTCAGGATGATTCTGCAATGTCTCACGAACGCCAGCTGTGAAGGCCAGACGGGAATCAGAATCAATATTAATCTTGCAAACAGCACTCTTAGCTGCTTTACGAAGCTGTTCTTCAGGAATACCTACAGCATTAGGAAGTTTACCACCATTAGCATTGATAATATCAACATACTTCTGTGGAACTGAAGAAGAGCCATGAAGAACGATAGGGAATCCTGGAAGCTGTTTCTCAATCTCTGCCAAGACATCGAAAGCCAATGGAGGAGGAACAAGACGACCTGTCTTAGGGTCACGGGTACATTGCTCTGGCTTAAACTTATAAGCTCCATGAGATGTACCAATAGAAATAGCCAAAGAGTCACAACCTGTACGCTTAGAGAAGTCGATAACTTCCTCTGGTCTTGTATAATGAGATTCCTCAGCAACAACGTCATCCTCAACACCTGCGAGTACACCAAGTTCAGCCTCTACGGTTACATCAAACTGGTGAGCATAGTCTACAACTTTCTTTGCAAGTGCTATATTCTCCTCATAAGGAAGAGAAGAGCCATCAATCATCACAGAAGAGAAACCTAAGTCAACGCAATCCTTAGCAAGTTCAAAACTATCTCCGTGATCAAGATGAAGGACAATCTCAGGATGGTTGCAACCTAATTCTTTTGCATAAGCTACAGCACCCTCTGCCAAGTAGCGAAGAAGTGTAGGGTTAGCATATTTACGAGCACCTTTAGAAACCTGAAGGATTACCGGAGACTTCAATTCTGAAGAGGCCTTGATAATAGCTTGCAGTTGCTCAAGGTTATTAAAGTTGAAGGCAGGTACTGCCCAGCCACCATTAATGGCTCTTTTAAACATCTCGCGGGTGTTTACCAAACCTAAATCCTTGTAATTTACTGACATAATTTTTAATATTTAAATGAATAACTTTCTAAACTACTGAAACTACTGCAAAAATAACATTTTCTTTTGGCAAACCAAAAAGGTAAGCCTATTATTATACCTGTCTTTTAGTTAAAAAGGTTAATAGCATCGACTTTATTTACAGCATCTTGAATTTTGCTAAATTCACTTTGCAAAATTTGTTTTATTACGTGTATAAGCAAAAAGCAGGACTATAAGAAAACTGATGAATGGTACAACAAATGGCAAAACCACATGAGTACGGTCAGCCAACATTCCCATAAGGAGGAAACCACACCCGCCTATAGGAGTCATCATCAAAAGGGATGAAGCACTCTTCGTGAGATTACCAAGCCCGACTAAAGACAATGAAAATATTGTAGGGAACATAATCGCTTCAAATAAATAGTTGCCAAGAAGACCGATTAAAGAGATCTCACCGACATTGGCAAGAACCATACCGACACAGCATACACTTCCTACTGCACAGATAAGCAGCATTTTCTCTGCTCTTATCCTGCGCATTATCCAACTGCCAAGAAAACGGCCAATCATAAAGAAAGCCAAAGCACAAGTCAGCAACAATGACGCTGTCCTGTCACTCATCCAATGCATTCCGGTAACGAAATTGATAAAATAAGAATTGATGGATATCTCTGCCACCTCATATGCCAACAATGCCAACAATCCAAACAGAAAAATCTTGTGATGAAATAATTTGAAATAATTATTACCTTCAGCCTTGTCTTCTGCCGTTTCTTTATAGTGTATTTCAGGAAGTTTTACACGGGAAAACAGTAAGGCAATGCAAAGGACAATAACCCCAAGAATAGCATAAGGCACAACGACATTGCCACCCTGTTCAGTGTTATTAAACAAATACTGTCCTACACATAATGTGGCAAACATGTTGCCTAATCCATTAAACGACTGTGACAAATTCAACCGGCTCGTTGCCGTATCCTTACTGCCAAGTTCTGTGACATAAGGGTTGGCGGATGTTTCCAAAAAAACCAACCCGCATCCTATAATAAAAAGGCACCCGAGAAAAGCATAAAAGGTACCCGTCATTGCACCGGGAATAAAAAGCAACGCCCCAAGGCCAAAAAGACACAAGCCAAAGACAACACCTCTACGGTAACCATAACGATTGATGAAAATACCGGCTGGTATTGCCATCAGAAAATACCCAAAATACGTTGTGATCTGTATAAGAGATGACTGCGTAATGGAAATATGAAGGGCATTTTGAAAATGCTTGTTCAATACATCCAAAATGGAGCGGGCAAACCCCCAAAGAAAAAACAAAAGAGTAATTAAGATAAAAGGTATTTTATATCTTTTACCTGTCAAAGAACTAGTAGATTTATTATTTTTCATTATTTTATTTACGACAAGAAAGGGACATCGTACATCAATATCCCCTTTCTTGCTAATATTGTAATATTAATTAACGAACAGCTCCTGGCATATCGTTATTTTTGAATATATAAGCCTCCTTAAACAACGCAAATATAACAAAAATAAATCTCACATGCAAGTTTTCTCGATAAATTCAACAATTTTCCTTGTAATATCTATGGATATATAGTATAATTAAGCAAATTGCTATAGTCCCTTTACGGTTGATTTTCCTTCAAGATTTTTTTCAGCAGATAAGTTGCATTCTGATTACGAGCAACTCCCGGGGTCACTTTATAACTATAGGTGATAGACGAATCCAGCTGAATCTCAAAGCAATAGTTGTGAAACACATCAGGTTGCTCCACAGACATCTTCGAAAGTTCCAGATCATGAGTAGCTATGACACCGGAAACATTCATTTTTGAGATAGCTTCCAGGAAAAGATGAGAACCATTTAATTTATCAACGGAATTCGTTCCTTTCAAAATTTCATCAAGAATAATCAATGTTGGCAATTGAGATAATTTACAGGAATGGATCAACTGTTTTAAACGCAAGAGTTCCGCATTAAAATAACTGATTCCTCTGTTTAAATCATCCTGTGTGCGCATACTGGAAAAAAGATTAAAACAGGATACTTCATATTGCTCTGCAAAGACAGGGAGACCAACCATAGCCATAACATAGTTAATGCCAAGAGCTCTTAAAAAGGTGCTCTTGCCTGCCATATTAGCTCCTGTAATAATATAATAATTATGATCCTTTATCTCAAAATCATTTCTTACAGCATGCTCGCCTAAAAATGGATGATATAAACCTTTTGCTTTATATACAATCTTGTTGCCACCTATAATTTTTGGCCATACTGTTTCCGGATGATTGTATACCATAGTAGCAAGAGATACATAGGCATCCATCGTACTCGTCGCTTTAATCCATTGACTCATTGTAGCCTGGTTTTCCTTTTGCCATCGATTAAATTTTCTGACAAGAAAAAAATCATTCAGAAAAAGTACATTCATAATTACCAGGCCAAAAATATTATTGCGGCTGTCTAATCCTTTCAAATAAGAATCCAACTGTGAAAAAGACAACATCGCTCCATCAAGTTTTTGCTTGATTTCATTATTTCTATTTACTTCAAAATTGGCATGCTCAACCAAAGATATCAGTTGAATATAACCAATCAAATCTTCTTTGAGGTTTCCTATAACATTCCCTATAGAACGTATGATTTTTGAACATAAGAAAAAAACGGCAAAGAACTGAAGCACTCCCCACCACAAAGCTGCTGTTCCTGACACGATATGAAACAAACTGAGAATTACAAACAAAATAAAGCCAATTATTGCCAACCATGCAAAATAAAACATAGGCTTAGAAACTAAAAAAGATGGAATTGACAAATGAAAAAGATTGTCTATAGCATGCTGGACCTTATCCGTATTGACAATATTGTTGTCTGTATACTTCTGAGACTTAAACACTGTTACAAATTCCTCTTTTTGTGAAAGTTCAGAAACAGCCTTTTGCCGCTCATCATCTCTGGAAAGATGTTGAAACCAATATGCCAGCTGGTCACTACCGCCTGTAGTAACTGTTCTATTCAATCTTGAAAAAAGCATATCAGGTCCAAAAATATCTAAATCATAAGAATATTCATGATGCGAATCTGTATAATCCTTATAAGATTGAAAAGCATGAAAATCTCCTTTGTGATATTCCATCTCATGCTGATAAACATCACAAACAGCCTGGCAAGCCTTAATAGTACGCTCATTCCTGACATCTATCTTGGTTGTCAGTCCCCAAATGCATATAGATAAAAGCCCTACTACTGTCCATAAGGATATCATTGATGTCCAAAAAGCCAAAACGACAGACAACAACAGAACGATAAAACAAGAAATCTCAATAAGAATAAACCAATGAGATTTTTGTGACAATATATGGACCTTATCCGTCTCTTCCGCCAGTCTCTTCTTATAAAATTGTTGTGGATTATTCATTATTCCTATTTATTAAACGAAACAAATATAAAATGCCATTATTCCAAGATAAACTTCTAACCTACTTGCGTCTGCCATAACACACAGCAGAAAAATTATGATCTTTTTAAAATTACAAAATAATTTATTTTGGAAAACAGGTGCTTCCCCATTCTGACAATATTAGAGAAACAAAAAGCCTTCACCCTATTTTGTAGGATGAAGGCATAATATAAATGAAGTAAACAAATTACTCAGCTTTTGCTGCATCTTCAGCAGGAGCCTCAGTTGAAGGAACTTCTACAGAAGCCTCTTCCTGCTCCTTTGCTTTACGCGAACGGCGAGTCTTCTTTGCTGCAGACTTAGAAGCCTTAGACATATTCTCATCGAAGTCAACAAGCTCTATAAATGCTATAGGGGCAGCATCACCTTGACGAGAACCAAGCTTAATGATACGTGTGTATCCACCTGGACGATCAGCCACCTTCTCAGCTACAGTTCCAAACAATTCCTTAACAGCCTCTTTATTCTGAAGATAACGAAAAACTACACGACGTGAATTTGTACTGTCATCTTTAGAACGTGTAATAAGAGGCTCAGCATACATCTTGAGAGCCTTTGCCTTTGCCACAGTCGTAGTGATTCTTTTGTGCATAATCAGCGAAACGGTCATGTTTGCGAGCAACGCGTCACGATGAGATGCAGTACGACCTAGATGGTTGAATTTTTTATTGTGTCTCATTTTAAATTTTTACTTTTAGGGACAATTATTCTTTGTCCAGTTTATACTTTGAAATGTC
>DMYZ01000280.1:0-4585 GCA_003483565.1 Prevotella sp. | reverse complement strand
GCTCAGAAAGCGATTTCTTACCAAAGTTGCGGAACTTCAAAAGGTCAGTTTTATTATACTGTACCAAATCACCAAGTGTGTCGACATCAGCAGCTTTCAGGCAGTTAAGAGCACGCACTGAAAGGTTCATGTCAACCAGCTTTGTCTTCAGCAACTGGCGCATATGTAAAACTTCCTCATCAAATTCCTGATTACCATCCTGATCAGGATTTTCAAGGGTAATCTTCTCGTCAGAGAACAGCATAAAATGTTGAATCAATATCTTAGCTGCTTCCTTCAAAGCATCCTTTGGATGAATGGAACCATCTGTAGTAACCTCAATAGTCAGTTTGTCATAATCGGTCTTTTGCTCAACACGATAAGGCTCAACAGAATATCTTACGTTACGAATAGGGGTGTAGATAGAATCTATTGGAATTACGTTAACATCAGTGCAAAATTGGCGATTCTCATCAGCCGATACATAACCACGGCCCTTATTTATCGTAAGGTCAATCTGCATTGAAGCCTTTGGGTCTAAATTACAAATCACCAAATCAGGATTTAACACTTCAAATCCAGTCAGATACTTACCAATATCACCTGCTTTGAATTCTGTTGAATTCTCTACCGTGATACTAACTTTCTCATTCTCGAATTCTTCTACTACTTGCTTGAATCTGACTTGTTTCAGATTCAAGATAATGTTGGTTACATCCTCCTTAACTCCAGGAACTGAAGAAAATTCATGCTCAACACCAGCAATTCTGATCGTGTTGATAGCAAAACCCTCCAGTGAAGAAAGAAGCATGCGACGGAGTGCGTTACCAATAGTAACACCAAATCCAGGCTCGAGAGGTCGGAACTCAAATTTTCCGACCTTATCATTAGCCTCAAGCATTACGACTTTATCAGGTTTTTGAAATGCTAATATCGCCATTAATTCTATGATTTATTGTTTAGAATACAACTCAACTATCAACTGTTCCTTAATATTTTCAGGAATGTCTGCACGCTCTGGTCTGTGGAGATATTTACCACTCTTTGTGTTATCATCCCACTCCAGCCAAGGGTACTTACTGTGATTGAAGCCTGCTAAAGCAGCATCAATAGTCTCTAAAGACTTTGCCTTCTCCCTTACTCCGATAACCTGACCAGGTTTTACAGCATAAGAAGGAATATTAACAACAGCGCCATCAACAATAATATGCTTATGGCCTACCAACTGACGAGCAGCAGCACGTGAAGGAGCTATACCTAAACGATAAACTACATTATCAAGACGGCTTTCAAGACTCTGAAGAAGAACCTCACCTGTAATACCGTCTGACTTAGCAGCCTTATCAAATAAATTACGGAACTGACGCTCCAAAACACCATAAGTATATTTTGCTTTCTGCTTCTCAGCCAACTGAGCACCATACTCAGACTGCTTACGACGGCGATTATTACCGTGCTGGCCAGGAGGAAAATTACGCTTACTTAAAACTTTATCAGCGCCGAAAATTGGATCACCAAAACGACGTGCAATTCTAGATTTTGGACCTATATATCTTGCCATAATATAAAATGCTTTTTAAAAGAACCTGTAATAATGATTATACACGACGACGCTTTGGAGGACGGCAACCATTATGTGGTAATGGTGTTACATCAACGATCTCTGTCACCTCGATACCTGCACTGTGCACGGCACGAATTGCAGACTCTCTACCATTTCCAGGACCCTTAACATAAGCTTTAACCTTACGGAGACCAAGATCATAAGCGATCTTTGCACAGTCCTCGGCAGCCATCTGTGCTGCATACGGTGTATTCTTTTTTGAGCCACGGAAACCCATCTTACCTGCAGAAGACCAAGAAATGATCTGACCCTCATTATTAGCAAGAGATACTATAATATTATTGAAAGAGCTATGAACGTGAAGTTGTCCAATTGCATCAACTCTTACATTTCTTTTCTTAGATGTTGCTTTTGTCTTTGCCATAATAACTTACTCCTTCAATTACTTAGTAGCTTTCTTCTTATTAGCAACAGTCTTCTTCTTTCCCTTACGGGTACGAGCATTGTTCTTGGTACTCTGACCGCGAACAGGAAGACCATTACGGTGTCTGATACCACGATAACAACCAATATCCATCAGTCGCTTAATATTCATCTGGATCTCTGAACGGAGATCACCTTCCACTTTGAATCCAGCGCCGATAATTTGACGGATTTTAGCTGCTTGATCATCAGTCCATTCACTGACCTTCAAGTCACGGCTTATGCCTGCCTCATCCAATATCTTTGCTGAACTACTTCGGCCTATACCATATATATAGGTCAATGCGATTTCGCCACGCTTATTCTGGGGCAAATCTACTCCAACAATTCTTATTGCCATTTGAAATAATTAATAAAAACTATATTCTGTTCTACAAAATTGAACTGCAAAGTTAGATAAAATATTTATGTTTTGTAAATATCCAACTTTATAATTCACATTTTTTAATTAACCCTGACGCAATTTAAACTTAGGGTTCTTCTTGTTGATAACAAACAAACGTCCTTTGCGACGCACGATCTTGCAATCGGGAGTACGCTTCTTTAATGATGCTTTTGTCTTCATTTTATGTATTTATTTATATCTGAAAACTATTCTACCCTTTGTTAAATCATAAGGGCTCATTTCAACTTTTACCTTGTCCCCTGGAAGAATCTTAATGTAATGCATTCTCATCTTTCCAGATATATGTGCTACAATTTGAACTCCATTTTCCAATTCAACTCGAAACATCGCATTGGATAAGGACTCCATAATTATACCGTCTTGTTCTATAGCTGACTGCTTTGCCATAATAAATTATTTCTAACTTTCTATTTCCTCAAACGTAGATAAAACCTCCGCCTCACCATCAGTAATAGCTAAAGTATGCTCATAATGGGCGGCTGGTTTGCGATCTCTTGTTATAACACCCCATTTATCAGGAAGTAACCAAACTAAGGGACTTCCCTGTGTAACCATAGGCTCAATAGCTATACACATGCCCTTCTTTAAAAGGACTCCACTCCCTTCAGAACCATAGTTTGGTATCTGCGGAGCTTCATGCATTTGTCTTCCTATACCATGGCCTGTAAGTTGACGAACTATACCAAAGCCCTTCTTCTCACAAAACTGTTGAATAGCAAAACCTATATCACCCACATGATGACCCGACACAGCTTGTTTAATTCCTCGATATAGAGATTCTTTAGTTGTCTGCATCAAATTCTTTACAGTATCAGCAACAGAACCTACACCAAAAGTATAACAACTGTCTCCATTGTAACCATTAAGAAGGACACCACAATCAACAGAGACAATGTCTCCCTCTTTTAATACGACATCCCTACTTGGAATTCCATGAGCTACAACATCATTGACAGATGTGCAGATCGATGAAGGGAAAGGCCCTCCAAACGGATTCGGATAATTTCTAAATGTTGGAACAGCTCCATGATCTATAATAAACCGCTCAGCTATTTGATCCAATTGGTAGGTCGTTACACCCGGTTTTATAAACTTTCCTAGTTCTCCTAAAGTCAAGCCAACAAGATGGTTGGCTTGTCTCATAAGTTCTATTTCCGCATCTGTCTTCAGAAATATCTTCATGTCGAAGAATTAATAAGCAGAAACGCCTCCTTGACGAGTATGGCCAGAATTCAGCAATCCATCATAATGCCTCATCAGCAAATAGCTTTCAATCTGCTGTAATGTGTCTATAACAACACCTACCAAAATTAAAAGTGAAGTACCACCAAAGAATTGTGAAAATCCTTGTTGTACGTTCAATAACCCAGCAAGTGCAGGCATAATTGCTATAAATGCAATAAACAAAGACCCCGGTAAAGTAATTCGAGACATTACAATGTCAATATAATCCGCTGTATCCTTACCTGGTTTAACACCAGGAATGAAACCATTATTGCGCTTCATATCTTCAGCCATCTGAGTTGGATTCAAAGTTATAGCTGTATAGAAATATGTAAATGCAATCACTAGAATTACATAAACAATATTATACAATAAACTTCTATTATCCATCAATTGGCTTAATACTGTACTAGCATTATCAGACTGATAGCGTACAATGGCCAATGGAATAAACATCAACGCTTGTGCAAAAATAATTGGCATTACATTAGCAGCAAACAGTTTCAGTGGAATATACTGTCTAGCCCCGCCATACTGCTTGTTACCTACTAATCGCTTTGCATATTGTACTGGAACCTTACGAGTGCCTTGAACCAAAAGAATAGACGCGCATACTACGAAATACAAGATAAGCAACTCAACAATAAACATGATGAGACCGCCACTGGTAATAGCCTGAAGTCTGGAGGTAACCTCCTGGACAAAAGACTGAGGCAGACGTGCAATAATACCAATCATAATAATAAGAGAAATACCATTGCCTACACCTTTATCTGTAATACGCTCGCCCAACCATAAAATGAACATACTTCCACCTGCCAGAATGATGGTAGCAGGAATCATAAATACTGTCCAAGATATGCCTGAAGCCAAAGCACTAGTTGCCTGCATCTTCAAATTAATCAAGTAAGAAGGAGCCTGAAAGAGCA
>DMYZ01000174.1 GCA_003483565.1 Prevotella sp. | reverse complement strand
ATTTTATCATTTGCTACTCATCTTGATGCCAAAGTAGTTACGGGTAATGTTGTTTCGGAAGCGGACAATGAACCTCTTATAGGGGCAACAGTAAAGGTACAGGGCACTCAAGTTGGAACAGTTACCGATCTTGATGGTAAATTCTCTATTGAGGCTCAAGAAGGTCAGGTTCTTGTTGTCAGCTATATTGGCTTTTCTACTCGCAAAGTAAAGATTACGGGGGGAGGCAATCTTACTATAGCCTTGAACGATGAATCAAATTCATTGGAGGGTGTTGTTGTTATTGGTTATGGGGTTCAGAAAAAGAAACTTATTACGGGTGCAACGACTCAATTAAAAGGCGATGATATTGTAAAATTGAATACTAATAATGCATTAGAGGCTATGCAGGGACAGACTCCTGGCGTGAATATTATTTCTGAGTCAGGTCAGCCTGGTTCCGGCTTGAAAGTTATTATTCGTGGTCAGGGATCTAATATCAGCAATTCCCCTTTGTATGTTGTTGATGGTATTGCCGGTGTTGATATAACAAATATTAATCCTGGTGACATAGAGAGTATTGATGTGCTTAAAGATGCGGCCAGTGCAGCTATTTATGGCGCGCAGGCAGCCAATGGTGTTATTCTTGTTACCACTCGTAGTGGAAAGGAAGGAAAGGCTCAGGTTACCTTTGATGCTTATATGGGAAGTCAGAGTGCAGCTAGGAAAATCAAAATGTGTGATGCTCAGGAATATATGACTTTGATGAATGAACAGAGTCAGAATTCAGGTTCGGGCCCTGTTAACTGGAATAATTATTCCAGTATATATACTAATGTCTATGATACTGGTGGAAATATTATAAATAAGACTCTGAATAATACAAATTGGATGGATGAAATGTTTAAAGATAATGCTATTGAGCAAAGTTATGATATTGGTATAAACGGTGGTAGCAAAGCTTCTACTTATGCTATATCTTTAGGCTATTATGATCAGGAGGGTATTGTCGGTGGTAGCAAGGCTTCGAATTATGAGCGGTATAATTTCCGTTCCAATATGCAACAACATCTTTATAAAGATTTCCTGACGATTGGTGAAAATCTAAGTTTTGCTTATGTAAAAAGCAAAGGTATAGGTACTGGCAATATGTACAATAATGTACTTCGCGGAGCATATTCTGCTACCCCCCTGTTACCGGTATATTTGCAAGATGATGGTAGAGCTGATAAGAACAATGGATATTCTTATTCTGTCGCGACAGACTGGTATCAGTATGACTCTAATCCGGTTGCTTCTTTATACCGAAATCATAATATGACTGATAATCAAAACTGGGTAGCCAATGTGTTTGCAGAAATTCAACCTATCAAAAATTTGAAGATTCGTACACAGTTGGGTTTTAATCATAATAGCAGTAGCTACCGTAGTTATACTCCGGCCTATACATCTACAACGAATTCTATGCAGTTGAGTCCTTCTGTAAATCAGAATATGTATAAAGGCTGGACACTGACCTGGACTAATACAGCTTCTTATAACTGGAAAATTACTGAACATTCTTTCAATATCATGATTGGTATGGAAGCAGAGCGTTTCCAAGGCGATAATATGAGAGGTACCAATACCTTGCTTGATGTTTATGATGATTGGGATAATGCTTATTTAAGTAATGCCGTTGATGTCAATTCTGGTGAACTTCTTGGCTATCCAAGTAATGATTATCGAAGGACGTCTTTTTTTTCCCGTATTGGATGGGATTGGAAAGAGACTTATATGTTTAATGCCACCTTTCGCGCAGACGGAAGTTCTCGTTTTGCAAAAAATCATCGCTGGGGGTATTTCCCTTCAGTAAGTGCTGGATGGGTTATTACCAATGAGCCATGGATGCAGAGTTTTAACAAATATATGGATTTTCTGAAGGTTCGTGCCAGTTGGGGACAAGTTGGCAATAATGCTATAGGGGATTATCTTTATGCAGCACCTGTGACCTTGTCGGGAGCAGGATATAATTTTGGTACAGGAAAAGGTACTTCTGCCAATTCTAATGGTGCTTATCCGAACCGTCTTGGCAATGATAAATTAAAATGGGAAACCAGTGAACAGACAGACTTCGGTATTGATGCTCGTTTTATGAAAAGCCGTCTAGGTTTGAACTTTGACTGGTATTACAAGAAGACAAAGGATTGGATTGTTCAGGCACCCGTTATAGCTACAGCAGGTGCTGATGCCCCTTATATTAATGGTGGTGATGTTACTAATAAAGGCATAGAAGTGAATATGACCTGGGGTGACCATATAGGTAAAGATTTCAATTATAGTATAGGAGCTAATTTTGCATATAATAAGAATAATGTGGGTAATGTAGCAACTTCAGATGGTATTATTCATGGATCTACCAATGTTATGTTTAATAACCAGAGTGAGTTTTATCGTATTTCTAATGGGCATGCCATGGGTTATTTCTGGGGATATCAGACAGCTGGTATTTTTCAGAATAAGCAGCAGATCAATAACTGGATTGCTGCAGGTAATGGTATAAAGTCGAATACACAACCGGGTGATGTTATTTTTGTAGACCAAAATCATGATGGTGTTATCAATGATAATGATAAGATAGATCTTGGCAATGGAATTCCAAAATGGAATTTTGGTTTTAATTTAAGTTTTTCTTATAAGCATTTTGATTTGTCAACGGTTTGGTCTGGTATGGCCGGATTTAAAATAGCAAATGGTGGTTATCGCAATTGGGGAAATTCCGATTTGAGTAATTACACAAAGAAATTCTTAGGTAGATGGACTGGTGATGGTACATCTAATACTATTCCACGATTGATTAACGGTGATGCCAGCTGGACGGACTTTTCCGATCTTTATCTGGAGAATGGTAATTTTATAAGACTTGCCAATATTACTTTTGGTTATGATTTCGCTCCGCTTATTAAGTGCAATTATATTAATCAGGCTCGCTTATATATTCAGGTGCAGAATCTTTATACCTTTACTAATTACGACGGTATGGATCCTGAAGTCGGGTTTGGGCAGGATTCCTGGATGAATGGTATAGATACAGGCGCATATCCACATGCCAGGACATTTCTTATTGGTGTAAATCTCAAATTTTAATTCGAAAGGAAATTATTATGAAAAGACAACATATAATTAGTATTATAGTCGGGCTGATGTTTATAGCAGAATTGAATTCCTGTAGCGAAAGCTTTTTGGATACCAGCTCTAAGACAGACTTGAATACTACTTCTTTTTATAAGACTGAAATTCAGGCTCAATATGCTGTTACAGGATGCTATGATGGCTATCAGAGAACAGTGAGTAATGGAAGTTGGCCTACGCTGTTCCAAGCTGTAGAGACAATGAGTGATGATTGTCTGGGAGGAGGTGGACCGGATGACCGTACAGATCGTTTGATGGATCGCATGGACATGAGTTACAACTCAAGTGATGTCAGTTTTATGGAAGGTATTTGGGATGATTATTATAAAGCAATCTATCGTTGTAATATGTTGCTGTCCTCTATTAATAGCATTAATTGGTCTGCTAATACTACTAAGAAAGAAGTTGAGGGGCAGGCACGTGCCTTGAGAGGTCTTGAATATTTCGATATGGTAAGACTCTTTGAAAATATTCCTCTCCTCTTAACTGCTACAAATGATATTGTGCCACAAGCTGCTCCTGATTCTGTTTATGCACAGATTGTAAGCGATTTGAAATATGCAGCGGATAGTATACCAGCAGGTTCTTTTGTTGATAAGAATACCAATTTAGGTCGTATTACCAAATATGCTGCCGGTGCTATGTTGGCTCGTGTATACCTTTTCTATGATGGTGTGTACAATAGTAATAAAGGTGGAATTGTTCCCGGAGGACTTACTAAAGCCGAAGCTTTACAGTATTGTGAAGATTGTATCTCTTCTGGTAATTATTCACTTGAAGCTGAATTTAAAAATCTATGGCCGGCAGCCTCCACAGAAGCAACATCTCCTGCAGAAGGACAAAAAACGACGTATAATGAAGCTAGTAATGAGATCGTCTGGGTCGTGAAATTTAATAATGACCAGAATTGGACAAATACACTTGTAGATGGCAACCGCTTTATGGCTAATTTTGGATTACGTAATACTACGGCTTTTGCACCTTATGGCAATGGATGGGGAGCGTGTCCTATAACTCCCTATGCTTCAGGACTGTTTTTGGGGACGGATACTCGTGGCAGTGCTACTATCATCAATTGCAGAAATATAGGTGCCTATAATGTACAGATAGCAACAGATTGTATGGACTATACAGGATATGCGAATAAAAAGTATTGTCCACTTATTTATACAGATGGCTCCTCTATGCCAGCCTCGCAAACTACCGTGGATGGAGGAAATATGCAGACTAGTCAGGACCAGAATTGGATCTTGATGCGCTATTCCGATGTCTTGCTGATGGCAGCAGAACTTGGAAGTCCCAATTCGATGAAGTATTTTAACATGGTAAGGGAGAGAGCTTATGGTGGTACAACCAATGATATCAATTCTGCGCCTACTACTCAGCAAATTTGGAATGAACGCCGTAAGGAATTTATGGGTGAAGGCCTTCGCTATTGGGATCTCCGTCGACAAGGTCTTGATGCTTTTGTTAAGGCAGAACTAGGGCAGGCAACAAGTGATGGAACAGTCACAGGTACAGCTGTTTCAGTTTATAATAATCGTACTGCTGCTACCATAGCTAGTACATATGTAGATGCAAATATTCGTCAAAAGAGAGGATTTTTGCAAATACCTTATAATCAGATTACCCTTTCTAATGGTGTTTATAAACAAAATGCTGGTTGGTAAGGTCTGTAGAAGGCAAAAAAGACAAATTAAAATTAAAATATTATGAAAGTTGCAAAACATATATATATTTGGCTAGCTGCTATGATTCTGGTATTGGCAGCAGGCTGTACTCCTGATGATAATAGTATGGGGACGACAGGCATAACATCTGCTGACCTTCAGGAAGGAATAGCTTTTACCCTCAGTAAAGATATTCATAATCCTAACTTGATACATCTTAAGAGTTTGCTTTCCGGCAAGACGGTTTATTGGATTCATCCGGGTGTGGGATTAGGGCATTCAGAAGGTGATACTGCCGACTTGAAGATTGCTTTTGCAGGCAAGTACCCTGTTGTTTATGGAGTTGATACTCCTGCTGGGGCCATTTATAGTGATACTTCTTATGTAAATATTAATGATTTCTGTGCAGATTTTGTTAGTGGTGAGGCATGGACCTATCTTGCCGGAGGTGCAGGTGGTTCTAAAGCTTGGGTACCGGATAATGGTAATTTTGGCATGAAGCAAGGATTTTATTCTTGTTTTTCTCCTGACGCAACACCTGCAGATATGGTTTGTGATAAAGGTACAAACAATTGGTATGCAAAAGGACTTACATGGTGGGAACCAAGTAATGCAGATGTTGGTGTTACGGCTTCAGATCTTGCACAGACTATGACTTTTTCACTGAAAGGCTCTGCTGTATTTTCTGTTACAAATGCTGATGGCAAGACTTCTGTTGGATCTTTTACCTATGATCCGGTTTCAGGAGCTTTAAATGCCAGTGGAGTGGAGTTTCCACATGGAGCCTGGGCTGACGGTAAGTCCAAAAGTTTTAGTAAGGACTTTATCGTTCTGCATCTTTCAGAGAATCAGCTGATGATAGCTAATAAGCGTGATAAAGCTCTTTCCGGAGAAGATCCATGTTACTATGTCTGGAATTTCGTGTCTAAAGATTATGCTGATAATTACAAAAAAGAACAGCCTACAGAGCCTGCACTTCCTGTAGGATGGCAAGATAGTGTTCAAGTTCAGAAAAAAACGGAACTGACTTGGATCCTTGATGAAGATGTTCCGTTTGATTATTTCACTCTTGGTGGTAATCGTAAGAATAATTGGGCTAAAGTTAGTGATTATCCTTCATTTATAGCACCTTTGAGTGGTCTGTCACAGTATCAGCTGATCCTTGACAGTGAGGGTGGAACCTATCGTCTCAAGAGTACTTCTTTAGGTACAATCGCTTCTGGTACATATACTGTCAGCAGTAAAGGCATCTATACTTTCAGTAATGGTTTAGGTACAGTACTTATTGGAGGTACTTGGGTTAACCTTTCAGCAGATACCGATAATCAATTGCGCCTTCTTGATTTCACGTATGACAAGTCGTCAGGCAAGACTACAGAGATGTGGTTGGGTGCAAAGCAGAATGATATAGATGGTACTCTCTATCAATATTTGGGTTATCATTTTGAAACAGCACCTGATACAGGAGAGAAGACATCTTATCTGGCTACATTGATTTATCAGACGAGTGACTGGGTTAGTGGAAGCAGTCCGGAAGTTAAAGTCCAAGATGATGGTGAAACTTATACTTGCACACTAACGGGGACACAAAGCAATATCTATTGTCTGTACCTGGATGTCAAGAAGCTGCTGGTAGATCATCCAAAAGCTACATTGGTATTGAAAGAAATTAAGGTAGATGGTAAAGTCTTGACTGGTTATGACTGGTCATGGTCAGGCTTTACTGAAGATAATGGTGCTCAGATAACTGATGATGATAAGACGGGGCCTCGTATCTATATCTGTAATCCCTGGAATGCATCAAGTACTATTGATAATCCATTCTATAAATACTTCCAAAATGGAGGAAATAATTGTGTACCATTGAATTATACACAAAGCCTGGCCGTAATGTTCCAGGTCCATTTTAATGATTAATAATCTAAATTGAATAAATATGAAATGGAAATATATTTTAGGTGTATCCTTGCTTATGAGCAGTGGTCTTCTGGTATCTTCTTGCAGTGAAGATGATAATGCCAGCATCTACACCAAGCCTATAATATTATCTGTTACGTCAGGTACTCCTTCTGTCTCGTCTGCATCTGCCACTATTGACCATAATGTAGTCAGGAGCCTTGTAGGACAGTCTTCGAAAGCTTATGATATAGGCATAGTCTATGCTACCTCTCCTGCAGAAGTAGAGAATGGAACCAAGGTGTCTTCTTCTTTAAATGCCGATGACTCTACTTATACCGTTTCTCTTGAAGGTTTACAGAAAAATACTACTTATTATTATAAAGCTTATGTCGCTCTACAAAATCAGGTGACTTATTATTCAAGCGATGTGAAAAGCTTTGTAACAAGTGATGCTAAAGTGGTAACGAACGATGCAGCAGATGTTTCTTCTGTCTCAGCCGGATTAGGAGGAACATTGACTAATGTTGGTAATATTCCTGTCAGTGCTGATTTCTCTTGTGGTATATTGATTTCCACACAATCGGACGATGCCGGTGTCTTGAAAGGTTATGATCTGGTTGCCGGAGATCTTGTCCAGGCTCAGGCAGGTACACCTTATTCTGTTACCAAGAATACTTTGGTGCCTGGTACCAAATATTATTATAAGGCTTATATGAAGTTAAATGACGGCTATATTATGGGACAGTTGGATTCTGTTACGACAACGACAGAATCTAAGGACTTTGTTGATTTGGGTTTAAGCGTTCTTTGGGCAAAAAGTAATGTCGGTGCAACGTCTGACTCTGATGCCGGTGGTCTTTATGGTTATGGTGATGCTACAGGATTGCAGACTTCAGCAGTGTCTTTATTGTATCCGACTATTAATGTCGTCGGAGGAAGTTCTGATATTTGTGTAGCTTCTGGTAATGGCCGTTTGCCGAGTGCTGCCGAGTTGCAGGAACTTAAAAATAATTGTACTTTTACAGATTCTACAGTAAATGATATACCAGGTTACAAGGTAACAGGTGTAAATGGTAATTCCATCTTTATCCCTAAAGCTGGTTACCGTAATGGTATGTCAACTGTAAACAGCGGGCAGAGTGCTTACCTTATGAGCGGAACTATTAGCAATTCAAGTAATAACTATGAATATGATCTTGCCTTAAAAGCAAATTCACCTTCTTTTACTACGGCGGCTACTTTTTATGGAATTACTGCACGTGCTGTGAAGAAAGTAAAAGTAGATTTTGATAACAGTAAATTGCTTGAGACAACAGAGAATAATGATTTGCGTTTTGAAATATTCAACACATGGGGATCAACAGCTAGTAACAGCGGTTTGGATGCAAACTCGTTTGCTTTTTATAAAAAGATGTATGTCAATTTTACTGTTGTCGGACTGGGACATCTGAACTCACCTGTGACCGCTACTATTGGTTTTGCGTCATCAGACTGGAGTTGTCAGGATTGGACTTCCTCTGTCCAGATTACGGGTGATGGAACTTATACAATTCCGGTAACAGGTTCAGCTGTTGGTGTAGCAGTCTTTGTCATTGATATTAAAGGACAGAAAGCAGAACTTAATAAATGGCATAGTTATATTAATTCTATTATCATTGACAATGATAATACTACTGATTATTATGCTTGTAATGGAGAAAAAATTAATCCGGAAGGCATGAGATACGGGCCTTTGGATTCAAAAGATGATTATCGTGTGGAATTGTATAATATGTATGGTGATACAAAACAATATACTACTCATGCCTTCAAGTCGCTTTTGACATCGTCATTTTCCCAACAGTACAGTGTGACTTTTGAGGTAAGTAATGCCGGAAATGTATCGTCTTGCAATGCCGGGTTGTCGTTTGCAAACCCTGACTGGTCATACAGTTCCTGGACCTATGATGTGCCCGTGACAGGCAATGGTCAATATGGGTGTTCGATATATCCAGGAAATAAGACGTGCCAGTTTAATGGAGTTAATTGTCTGGATATTAAAAATCTCTTAAACAAAGCTGCTGATGCTTCTGTCAAAATTACCGGAATTTATTGGAAATAAGTAAATTGAAAAATAAATATATCCTTTTTCTCCTGACAGTCCTCATGGCGGGCTGTTCGGGGAACAAGAAAAAATCTGAAGTTTTTAGGGTTAACAACCCCAAGGATAGTGTGGCTATTAGTGCAAGTTATGATAGTATCATCAATATTGAGCAAAAAGCGAGAAGAGACAGCAATTATCGGAAGACTGAGTCCTATCGCTATGCTCAGGAAAATTATCATCGTGCTATAGCTGAGCGTACAAAAGGATTAAGTCATATAGATCAATTGCTTTATGAGTATGAAATTGCTATATGCCACCTAAATCAAGCTGGTAAATATGCACAGGCACATCCTGATAAGATGAAATCTCTGTATATGCAGAATTTAATGAAAATACGTGGAGAAGAAGTCTTGAAGATTCATGACCGGTTGACACATATTCAATTATCTTCGGCTCAGCAACAACGTTTTAAAGAACTCAATTATATTAAAAACTAGGTTATGATAAGGAAATCTTTTTTATACAATACTATAATATTACTATGGGCTGTATCAGCACTATTTCTCTCATCTTGTGATAATGATCATGTTATCAGTGGAGATGGCGTAGGAACAGAGTTTACTGTGAGTAAAGATTCTATGGTCTTTACTGATAATGGAGGAAGTACGACTTTGGCTGTGCGTGCGGCCAAGGAGCCTGCAATCACTTCTTCGGCAGATTGGCTTACTGTGGCTGTTGCTGAAAAGGGCAATAATGTTTATAATTATGTTATCACTGCGACAACTTATACAGCAAGTTCTGAAAAAGATTATAATAACCGTACGGCTGTCTTGACAATTTCTGATGGAGTTAGTTCACAAGCCGTTGCGGTTACTCAGACTCCACAATATGGAATTATTATCGACGATCCTTCTACCAAGGTTGCTGATATTGGAGCTGATAGTACAACTGCAATAATTTCTCTTAGGGCAAATGGTGCCTATGCGGTCCTTTCGGATGTTGATTGGATTTCTGTTACTAATGGAACACGTGGGTTGACCGCATCCAAAGTTACAGCAACTGTCAATAAGAATGTCAGTGATGCCCGTTCAGGAAAAATCAGTTTTACTCTTGGTAAGGTTACTGAAAGTGTTACATTCAGTCAGTCTGAGGGCTATACTCCAAGTGATATGGGCAAAACAGCTCAGCAATTGACCAAGTTCATGTATCCGGGATGGAATCTGGGTAATACAATGGAAGCAGGTAGTAGTTCTAATCTGTGGACTGATAATGGCGGAGTGGGTGCAGAATTTCTCTGGCAGCCCACAGCTACAACACAAGCTCTTATTGATGCAGTGAAAGCACAGGGGTTTAAGAGCATTCGTATCCCATGCGCATGGGCAATGGGACATATCACTGATATGACCGGTTATACTATAGACAAGGCATGGATGAACCGCGTTCAGGAAATCGTTGACTATTGTATTAAGGATGGACTCTATGTTATTATCAATGACCATTATGATGGTGGGTGGCTTGAGGACGATGGCTTTATTTCTTCAGCAGATGTAAAAAACAAGACAGCTCAGCTGACTCTGATCTGGACTCAGATTGCCAATAAGTTCAAAAAGTATGGTGATCATTTGATATTTGCCGGATTAAACGAGCCGGCAAAGAATGATAATCTCAGTGTAAATAGTTATATAGCCAATTTATATGCTTATGAACAAGCTTTTATTAATGCTGTTCGTGCAACAGGAGGAAATAATGCACAGCGTGTACTGGCTGTACAAGGACCTGAAACGAATATAGATAAAACTGTAGAGAATTGGGATCCTGCCAAACTTAAGGATACGGCAACTGGCAAGTTAATTGTGGAAGTTCATTTTTATGATCCATGGCAGTTTACAGGGTTAACAGCTGATGCTTCGTGGGGAAATATGTGGTATTATTGGGGTGATGGTAATAATGGTGATTCTAATAGAACTGCTGATAAATACGAGGAGAGTTATATCAGTGACCAAATGATTAAAATGAAGACTACTTTTGGTGATAAGGGATATGGTGTTATTATTGGTGAATATGGTGCAAACCAGCGTTTCTCTATAGGAACAGATGCTATCCATGATGCTTCTATCAAAGCATATTATACAACTGTTAATAAGTATGCTATTGATAATGGATGTGTACCTTTTGCCTGGGATACTAACACATTAACCTATCCGTGTATGACAATTCTCAAGCGAGTGAATACCTCAATTTTTAATTCAAATATGATGGAGGGAATCATGTCTGGTGTGGCCGCTGCTGTGTGGCCGTATTAATTATCTTTAATAAAAATAAGCAGACGTGTTTTAGCTCTAAGTGAAAT
>DMYZ01000125.1 GCA_003483565.1 Prevotella sp. | reverse complement strand
TTTTAGCTATGTTTGTAGGATTATCCTTTGGTGGAATAATTTAGTGAATATTTAACTCTCCTGATTTGTCTTTGATTAACATAATTGATGTATTGTAGGAAAGTCTGTGTACTGATTATTCCGATGATTCTTACAAACAGACCATCCGTTTCCTTGGCATCCTTACTCTATGTCTGAGAATTTAGGGACGACACCACGACGGGGAATATTCCCATAATCATTTACATGATTTCCTGCAAAATGTTTGCAGATGTCAAGAATTTCTCGGAACTTTGCAATAAAGTCGTGCATGGATATGATAATAGTACTTAATGTTTTGAACACCACTAAGTTGCTAAAAATTAATAATATGCGCAACTTTTTCAACATAAATGTTTTAAAAATTAATTCAACCAACGGGTAATACTAGTAATTATGAAAATAACATTTAAAAAAGACAATGAAACGATTAATTCGTTAGAGTCTTGGAGAAAAAATGGTGGTCCTAAGCTTAATAAGCAATGGAAAGAAGGACATAGTGCCTATGAAATGGCTTATTATGCAATTAAACATACGGATGAATTTATAAGAACAATACAATTAGTATTAAAGTCTTGTGGGTTACAACAACAAGACTTTGTGTGTGAACCAGAAGCAACAATAGGATTAGGAAAGGGTATGAAAACTGGTGGCCCACGAGTTCATGATTTACTGATGGTAGGTAAGGATTGTGTTATTGGTATTGAAGCAAAAGTGTCAGAACCATTTGGGAAAAATATATCTTCTGTAAATAAGAAACAAAAAGAAAAATCTACAGCTACAAGGGCAGAGGCTTTATGGGATTTTTGTATAGGGAATAACACTTCTATTGATGAATCACCAATAGGCTACCAACTTTTTACAGCAACAAGAGGAACTATGTGTTCTGCAATCAAGGCAAAAAAAGTTAATTGCATTATGCTTGTTCTATCTTTTATAGCAGAAGCTAAAGACAAAAATGAAGATGATTATAAAAGCTTTCTATGTGCTATTAATGCTGGCCCAAATGATATGGTAATCCGAACCATTGAAAATAAGGAGATCAAATCTTGGTTGCGAATGGAGCACGTGAATATATCTAAATAGTATTTCATTTAAAAAGAAGATATTGCCTTTCGATTGGTGCTTTGAATTTAAGTAATTGGTAAGATACATCTCCGATGCCTATTGACATCCGGGCATCCCATGATATTCTCTTTAGTATGGCCCGGATCAGTACTGCACAGAAAACCACTTTTCCAGCTTCATTTATCAATACCTGGAAACTGTCACCGCTGTACACCTCAATATGTGTCTCACAGAATTTTTGCAGGTCTGACTCTACTTTCTTCAGTGTATCAAGTAAAGTATTACTAACAGATGATTTCCGAACAATAAAAAAACTACAAGATAAGCAATGGTGGAATTGGCCAGATGAGAAGGTCAAAGATAATATTGACAACATAATTAATGGTGTGGTATGACAAAAATAGAAACAGAGAGGCTTATTCTCCGTAATATAACAGAAAATGATGCTTGTGATATTTTCGAATATGGAAAAGAGGCTAATGTAGGTCCTAACGCAGGTTGGAAACCTCATAAAAATATTGATGAGACGAAGGATATAATGAAAAATGTCTTTATTAATCAGCAATATGTATTTGGTATCGTTCTTAAAGAGAATAATAAAATGATAGGATCTGTTGGTCTAATAAAAGACCCTAAACGAGAAAACCCTCATGCTTTAATGCTAGGCTATGCAATATCTGAGAAATATTGGGGACAAGGAATCGTACCAGAAGCTTCTAAAGCTATTATAAAGTTAGGTTTTGAAAATCCGGAAATTGATATTATAACCTGTTGTTGTTATTCATTTAATAAACGTTCACGAAGAGTTATCGAAAAATGTGGTTTTATGTATGAAGGATGTCTCCGTAATGGGGAGATGAGATATGATGGCGAGGTTTTTGATATTGAGAGCTTTTCATTATTAAAGAAAGAAACATTATGAAATTAGATGGATTTGGTATCCTTGTTAAGGATATGCCGGCAATGGTTAACTTTTATCGTGATGTATTAGAATTTGAGATAAAAGAAGATGAGAACACCACAAATGTTTATTTAGTTAAGGATGGGACACTGTTCCTTCTTTACAGAAGAACAGATTTTGAAACAATGACAGAGAGTAAATTTGAATATGCGAATGGAATAAATGGTCATTTTGAGATAGCTTTGAGTGTCGAAAATTATAATGCTGTAGATGATGCTTATAAAAAAGCATTATCAAAAGGTGCAACTTCTGTAATGAAACCTACCACAGAACCTTGGGGGCAACGTACATGTTATATATCTGATCCTGAGGGGAATCTTATAGAGATAGGTTCTTTTATAAAGTGATTTTTATTTTGTGTTAATAATAGGAGGACTGTTTAATGGCTTATTTTAAAAGATAGAGTGGAGAAACTTCCATTTTCTTTACCACGAGGAATATCTAAAAATAAAATATCGCGCGATGCACTAAGTCATTTTAAACATCTTAATAATCAATTAGCTAATGCCGCTGATACCATAGAGAGACGTAAGAGCTTATTTCCTGAAAGAGTAAAGCCGATGGGTGGTTCTTATATCGATGTCAGGATGTATGAGGATGCTAATAATTATAAGTCACTCGATGGAGCTCGTAATGTCAGATTGATGAATGTGCGTAGTCTTGATAATTTAGTGCATTTAACTCTCCCAATGGGTCG
>DMYZ01000278.1 GCA_003483565.1 Prevotella sp. | reverse complement strand
ATAGTCCACAATCGGCTATGCAAATGATTCAATCTCCCGGATTCTTATCTCTTAACTTTTCCGGAAATATAGGAGTCATTAAAACTCGTCCAGGCTACGCCAGCAGTATAGCCTACAATATTGATAATGCCAGGCTCCCGGAAATATTAGGAACAATTGCTGGAGATGATACTATCTTTATTGTAAAGAAAGATGACTCTAGCGAAAAAGTTATTACAGACGAACTAATGTCAGTCATCCCAAATTTATAATGAAGAGGCCGATAGTAATAGTACAAAAATATAATACAACCCATTGGGTGAATTAAACATAAAGGAAGAAATAGGCATGAGAAGTTGTACATATATTTAATTTTCAACCACTTATACTACTTGGTATTTAAACTATCACATGATCCGAGATTACCAAACTGTGGTAATAAGGTTACAACTTAGTGGTAATATGCTTTCCAGACTATGGTAATGTGGTTACCAGACCATGGTAATGAGGTTACCAGACTTAGCGGTAATATTAGATGTAAATTAATTCCGCCAACGGGTAATACAAAAACATATTAATTTAAAGAAAAGGCCTATGGCCATGAATTATTAATCACAAGAAAATGGAAGAGATTAAAGTAAGGGTTGCAGATGCATCAGATGAGAAATATATAGATACCATTCTTAAAACGATTGCTGAAGCTGCTAAAGTACGGGGCACAGGTATTGCTAAGCGTACACACGAGTATCTGGCTACGAAGATGAAAGAAGCCAAAGCTGTGATTGCCCTTTCTGGAGACAAATTCGCAGGATTTAGTTATATAGAGACTTGGGGGAACAAAGAATATGTCACAACATCAGGCTTAATAGTTCATCCTGACTTTAGAGGGTTTGGAATCGCCAAACGAATCAAAAATCTCACATTCACACTTGCCCGAGTACGTTGGCCAAATGCCAAGATATTCTCATTAACAAGTGGTTCCGCTGTCATGAAGATGAATACGCAGTTAGGCTACTTACCGGTCACGTTCAATGACCTTACCAATGATGAAGCCTTCTGGAGAGGATGTGAAGGGTGTATTAACGTAGATGTACTTCATCGAACTCACCGAAAATATTGTATATGTACAGCTATGCTTTTCGACCCTCAAAAAAGCTTACCAGCAAAAATACCACAGGAAATAATCGATAGAATCAAAAGGATTGACAAAAAGAGCTAAACAAAAAATGATTTAGGCATAGAAAAATCCTATAAATGTCCCAAATAATGTGGGCTATTCAAAATAAATGAAAGGAAAATACAATCAATTCCAGATATAAAACGGCACTTTCATCATTTAGAAAACAAAGACTCTTCAATTTACAAAATAAAGAAGAGTAAACTTACAAATAAAATCAGAGAAGATTATGGAAAATAAAAAAGTAGTTGTTGCATATAGCGGAGGACTTGATACCTCTTATACTGTTATGAAACTTTCTCAAGAAGGTTGGGATGTTTATGCGGCATGTGCCAATACAGGTGGCTTCAGTGCTGTACAATTGGAAAGAAATGAAAAGAATGCTTATCAATTGGGAGCCAAGCAATATGTCACTCTTGATGTAACTCAAGAGTATTACGAAAAATCTTTGAAATATATGATTTTTGGCAATGTTCTCCGCAACAATTGTTATCCTATTTCAGTAAGTAGTGAACGT
The DNA here is from genome assembly GCA_003483565.1 of Prevotella sp. Lineage (GTDB taxonomy): Bacteria > Bacteroidota > Bacteroidia > Bacteroidales > Bacteroidaceae > Prevotella. The sequence continues at coordinate 2,177 of DMYZ01000278.1, read as the reverse complement.
ATTTTCCAAGCTATTGCCATAGCTCGTTATGCCAAAGAAATCAATGCTGACGCAATTGCACATGGTTCAACAGGAGCCGGAAACGATCAAATCCGCTTCGATATGACCTTCCTTGTCATGTGTCCAAATATTCAAATCATTACACTGACACGTGATCATCATCTGACAAGGAAAGAAGAAGTGAATTTTTTGAACGCCCATGGCTTTAATGCAGACTTCACTAAACTGAAATACAGTTATAATGTAGGAATTTGGGGAACCAGTATCTGCGGAGGAGAGATCCTTGATTCGACACAAGGTCTGCCAGAAGAAGCATATCTGAAACATGTGACAAAAAGAGAAGAAAGTAAGCTCAAAATCACTTTTGAAAAGGGAGAAATAACGGCTGTCAATGACGAAAATTTTAAAGACAAAGTAAAAGCTATCCAAAAGATAGAAGATATAGGCGCCGCATACGCCATCGGACGTGATTGTAATGTAGGAGACACGATTATCGGCATCAAGGGGCGTGTAGGTTTTGAAGCTGCTGCACCAAAATTGATTATTGAAGCTCACCGATTATTAGAGAAATATACACTCAGCAAATGGCAGCAATATTGGAAAGACCAGATTGGCAATTGGTATGGCATGTTCCTTCACGAAAGCCAATATCTGGAACCTGTCATGCCAGATATTGAGGCAATGCTGACTTCCTCGCAAAGACATGTTAATGGAACAGCCATTCTTAAGCTTCGCCCTTTAAGTTTCGAAACCGTCGGAGTTGATTCCACTGATGATTTACTAAAATCAAAACTAGGAGAATATGGAGAAATGCAACATGGCTGGACAGCCGAAGAGATGAAAGGATTTATCAAAGTTCTCTCTACTCCATTACGAGTATATTATGGGATACACCCCAAGGAAAAGAGATAATAAGATTTATTTTCTAAATTCAAATCTACAGGTAATTACTCTTCCAACTTGTAACTCAATATTTTCACAGACCCTAAGGTAAAGCCACAAAAGGAAAATGAAGAAATTGGCAAAATCATCGAAAGATGTTAACATAAGTGGTGTGTGTGCTGGTATTGCGGAATATTTTAAAATCAACTCCACCTGGATCAGAATTATTTTTGTACTTATAACTATTTTGACAGGATGCATCATAGGAATTATAACTTATATTCTACTTGGAAGAATAATACCTGAAAATCCATTAAGAGATTCAAGGGTACAATCAGAAAGAATTCAAGAGAAGAAATATTTAAATAAATTCATCACCATCCCACATGGATGATAATCCGCAAGAGAAAAACCAACTATAAATCAGACTCGTAGATCAAAAGGAATTCAAAAGGCTGGAATCATTCCCCTAAGACTGTATATTTAACTCTATTACAGAAATCCGAATAATATGGAAAATAAAAAAAACAAAAGATTGACAAGATCAACAGAAGATGTCAAAATAGGTGGTGTATGCGCGGGTATTGCCAACTACTTTGACGTAGACCCTACATGGATAAGAGTGGCCTACGTGGTTTTCAGCGTAATAACCTGTATTTTCACAGGTATTATTATCTATTTTGCCCTATGCTTAATCATTCCTAAAGACACTTCAATAAAACAAAAAGAAAATGCCACAAAAAATGATGATAAAAATGCAAAAAGCAATCTTTGATTTTTTATTATCCACAATTAAGGACATATCAGGAAATCAGTAAATATCAACAGGGATAGAAAATAAGAATAAATCATGATAAGAGTAGGAATATTAGGAGCTGCTGGATTTACAGGAGGAGAATTGATTCGTCTTCTTGTCAACCATCCAGAAGTAGAGATAGTCTTTGCCAATAGCGAAAGCAATGCCGGAAATTCTGTTGCCGATATCCATGAAGGTCTATACGGTGATACTGACATGAAATTTACTTCCGAGATGCCTTTCGACAAGATAGACGTGGTGTTTTTTTGTTTTGGGCACGGCAAAAGCGAAGCTTTCATGAAAGCGCACGACATACCGGAAAATGTTAAAATCATAGATTTGGCACAGGACTTCCGCCTTGCCCCAGAGAATATTACGAAGACCCAACATCCGACAGCACAGAAACATGATTTCATTTATGGACTTCCAGAGATCAATGCAGACCAGATTGCAAAGGCTCAACATGTTGCAAACCCTGGATGTTTCGCCACGTGTATCC
>DMYZ01000002.1 GCA_003483565.1 Prevotella sp. | reverse complement strand
ATATTCTCAGGCGAGAATGGGGCTTTAAGGGTATAGTTATGACCGACTGGTTTGGTGGACAGCATGCTACACTTCAGATGGAAGCTGGGAATGACCTTCTTATGCCTGGGAAAGCATCACAGCGTGAAGAGATTGAAAAAGCAGTGCTCAATGGACGACTATCCTTGGATATTATAGACCGTAATGTAAAACATATATTAGAATTAATCTTGAGAACACCAAGGTTTAAGGGCTATGTTGCAGATAATCATCCTGATCTGAAAGCGCATGCTGTTCTGACTCGCCAAGCAGCTCAGGAGGGGATGGTTCTTCTGAAAAATGTCAAAAACACTTTACCGCTTAATCAAAAAGTAAGAAAATTGGCAGTATTTGGACGTACCTCCTATGACTTCATTGCAGGTGGAACAGGTTCGGGGAATGTAAATCATGCTTACGTCGTCAGTCTGATCGATGGTTTGAAGAATGCAGGGTTTAATATTGATCCGTCAATTCAGTCAGACTATAAGAAATATATTTCCACGACTACAGTAAAACAGCCTTTTAGTAATATTCCATTGGCAGCCTTCCTTCCTAAGCATTTAATACCGGAAATGACCATTAATGCTCCAGATCTTCATCAAGCAGCAAGAGATAATGATGCTGCTCTTATTACAATAGGTAAAACTTCAGGTGAATTTGCTGATCGTTCTATCAAAGATAACTTTGATCTGACCCCACAAGAGGAAAAGATGATTTCTGATGTTTGCACGGCATTTCATAAACTGGGCAAGAAAGTTATCGTCGTACTTAATGTCTGTGGAGTCATTGAAACTCCGAGTTGGATAAATCGGCCGGATGCTGTTCTTACAGCCTGGCTTCCTGGTCAGGAAGGTGGAAACTCGGTTACGGACATCTTAACTGGTAAAGAAAATCCATCCGGACGGCTTCCCATGACGTGGCCGAAGCGTTATGCAGATGTGCCAAATAAGAATGATTTCCCAAATCCGGATGAGATCAGTGATGACCAAATTCTGGAAAGTCTTAAGGATCTTCATAACAAGCGGACTGAAGGGAAACGGAAAAATTTCGATTATACAGAATATAATGATGGCATCTATGTCGGATATAGATATTATACGACCAAAGATATTCCTGTGGCTTTTCCCTTCGGATATGGTTTGAGTTATACTACTTTTAAATATAGTCAGTTGTCTGTAATAAAAGACGGACAGGGTAATCTGGAAGTAAAGGTAAACGTTACGAATAAAGGGAAAAGAAGTGGAAAGGAAGTAGTTGAAGTGTATGTTGCAGCTCCTGGAAAGGATATGCCCAAACCTTCGCGGGAACTTCGCGGCTTTACAAAAACCAAGACGCTTGCTCCGGGAGAGTCTGAAACGGTAAAAATAAATATTCCGTATACCTCATTGGCATCCTTTAATGAGAAGGAAAACCAATGGCAAGTAGAAGCTGGGCAATACGTTGTGGAAGTGGCTCGGAATGCTGCTGACAGAGCTCCTCTTTCTAAGAAAGTAATGGAGTTAGCTGGCGTAACGGAAAAAGTAATACCAAGTCTCCTACCTGAACAAAAATGATTCATTAGGATTCTATTTTGTCAAAAAAACAAATAAGTAATTTAATATCGATTATGAAACAAATAAGTAAAATAATTGCATCGGCAGGTCTTGCATTGACCGCTATGCCAATGGTAGCACAACAACGCCCTAATATTATATTTATATTGGCTGATGACATTGGATACGAAGCTTTCAATTGTGATGGTGGGAGTTCGTATCGTACACCAAACATTGATAATATGGCTGAAAAGGGAATGAGATTTACTCAGGCCTATGCTCAGCCATTAAGTGCTCCTTCACGAACTGAATTGATGACGGGCAAATATAATTTCCATAATTATGAAGGTTTTGGAGTCATGAGCCCGAGTGAAGTTACTTTCGGCAATTTAATGAAAGATGCCGGGTATACTACTGGTGTTTGCGGAAAATGGCAGATGTATGGAGATGCTGTTCAGCAAAAAATATCTGGAAGAACTGGTTGTTTACCTGCTCAAGTAGGTTTTGATCATTATTTTGTATGGCATACTAAATTTCCCTACTTGAAACTGCCGGCAGCAGATTCTATCAATTTCAAGGTCCTCGGTTATGCAGAGACTACTCAAAGAGAATCAAGATATAAGGATCCTGTTATATTAAGTGACCAGGGCAAATTGACTTATTGGGGCAAGTATGGTCCGGATATGTTTCTAGATTGGGCTGAAAATTTTATTGATAAAAATAAAAATAGTGATAAACCGTTTTTTTTGTATTATCCAATGGTATTAATGCATGATCCTTTCCAAGCTACTCCAAATAGTTTAGGATATGATCGTTCCACGCCTGAAGATAAAAGTAATCCTAAATATTTTAGCGATATGATGAGCTATATGGATGCTATTATAGGAAAGATTATGAAAAAGGTTGAAGATGCAGGAATTGCAGATAATACGTTGATTATTTTCACAGGTGACAATGGAACTAATGTTAAAATTGTTTCAGAGTGGGATAAGCAGAAAATTAGAGGAGATAAAGGATCTCCAAGAGAATGGGGTATTCACGTTCCTTTTATTGCATATTGGGAGAATCATATAAAACCAGGTCAAACAAATAATAATTTAATAGACTTTACGGATGTACTGCCTACATTTTTACAAGCTGCAAAACGTTCATTGCCGGACAGTTTCCATTGTGATGGGTTAAGTTTTTATGACCAACTTGTGAATAAGAAAAATGCGAAAAAGAGAGATTGGGTTTTTGGATGGTATTATCCTAAATGGGCTAGATTTAAGAATGCAATTTGGATCCAAGATTCAACACATACTTGGAAACTTTATAAAACGGGAGAATTATATAATTTGAGAAAAGATATAGCAGAAAAGTATCCTATAAGCGATAAAGAGTTGTCAAGATCTGATAAGAAAGTCAAAGTAAAATTAATGAAAGAAATGAATAAAATCCTAAATTATTAATAGCCAACAACAAAGAATATTATGAAACGAAAAATGCATCTTTTTTATAAAAGAACAGGTTTAAATGCAGTTGTTAGTTTGTCTGTTGTTATTTTATGCGGAAGTCAAATGCTATTCGCACGTAATAATAATATTCAAAGAGTAAAACTTGCAAAGGACTCTATTTTAATTAAATCAAAAGAAAAAATAGAGTCTAAGAGTAACAGAAATGTTATGCTTAATGCATCTGACAATACGAGTCCTCGAGACATCAACATTGGGTTACCAACTACTCTGGGTGGCATTTCTATCTTGGAAAATGACTTACCGGTTGTCTATTATTTCTGGCCAGATCTGCCTAATCGCAGTTGGAGACAAA
>DMYZ01000127.1 GCA_003483565.1 Prevotella sp. | reverse complement strand
TCATCACCAGTATTCGATTCCCCTTGATGGAGTAAAATACCTTTAATAACTCCTACTTTCTGAGCCTTCTTTGCTAAACTAAGAAGCCGCTTGTACGGATCGTTGTCGTAAGCCTTCAACATACCTTTCATCCATTGAGGGGCACGATATTTCACATAGTTTCCTATAGAATCCTCCATAAAAGTTTCTATATGACATCCTCCTACAGCTACCGTTATTACCCCTACGCGAATATTTTTGGGCAAATACTGAACCATTGTCCTACCAAAATAATCTACTGGAGTGAGACCAGTATTTGACCTACAAAGCGGAGGATAGGCAGTATACCAATGACCTTCCTTTCGCCCCATATTTTTGTCATTAACGGCCGCCATCATCAAAAAGCGAGGATCTACGCCCTCACGATCCTGAGACTCTATCTTTGCATTACCTTCCATGTTTGATTGTCCAAAACAAAGAAAAATGTAAAAATCAGGATCTGGAGTTGCCATGGTTGTCATAGATAGTAACACCATGCTCAAACAAACAAATAGTTTTTTCATGTATTATTCTTTTAAAATCTTAATATAATCAATATCTGGCATCCAATTCTCCTTATTAGAAAGTCGGATCAAATTATCTCCCTTTTTTAGTCGTATTGACAAAGTATATACTGAAACGTTCATACTACTGTTGGATACAGAGACATTTTCTACATCTTGACCATTCACACTAACCACCATATTGCGAGTATCCGGTGTCATATAACCTATAACTAGTTTATATTTTCCACCTTTTATACTATATACATGGCGAAACTGCAAATCATTCTGTTCGCTACATCCTAACCAAGCCACTTTAGCACCACCAGAACATCCACTAGTATCTTCATATATACCGGTTTTTTCTACCTGATTATTCTTCAGTTCCTGATAATCACTAATATATCCAGTTTCGCCTTCATAGTTCGTGCGTTCTAATCTTTTCGTAGCCAACAGAATATAACAGCAAGTACCATGTGGAAGGACCGTCACTGCCATTGTCTCTTTTTTCTTTCCAAGATTTTTATGAGTAAAAACATCTCGCACACTAACGGTTCCCCCTAAATCAACTGTAGAAAAATCAAGAATAGTGTTCACGGTATGTTCGGTAGGGTTGTATATTGCTACAGCACGCTTTTTCCCATGCAATTGCTCAAGGTCTTTAGTCAGAATATAGCAACTGTCTTTTCGGGCAGCCACATATCCCTGTAATTCAAGAGAATCCTGATTTATAGAAATCAGATCTCTATTAGTTAGCAATATACGAGTGTCTTCACTCACTTTTCGTATATCACACCCAAGAATCAAAGGACTATCCATAATGCACCAAAGAGCAAAATGGGTTTTATCTTCTGTCATAGTTAATCCTCTACCTACCTCCAACATATCCATATCATTATAATGTCCTCCATAGCAGTAAGCAGAAAGATAGAGTCCCTGGTGGATAATGTCTTTCACATTACTCCAATCACATGATATATCATGAGATATACGCCAGGAATCTGCGATATCATGTACCCAAGTACCAGGATAGTCCCATCGGCAAACATTATAATTAATTTTATTACCTCCAGTTTTAAGGATCATATTATGAATTTCGGTATAACGTTGTTTTTCATAAATTGGTTCATGATTAGTATTTTTCCACATACCTCCACAAAAGTCAACCTTTAAGAAATCAAAGTTTAACTGGTTAAAAAACAAATGACAATCCTGTTCATCATGCTGATAAAGTCCTACACCTATATCACCGCCACAGGTATTCTGGCCTGCATCAGAATAAATACCAGCCTTAAGACCTTTATTATGAATATAGTCTACAACCCTTTTCATTCCATGAGGAAATTTTCTAGCATCAAATATCAGATTACCTTTGCTGTCACGACCTCCCCAGAAACCATCATCAATATTTAAATAAGTATACCCAGCTTTAGCATATCCACTATCAACAAGTGCATTTGCCACCTCTTCCAGAACGTTCTCATTAATATTCAGACCAAACGCATTCCAGGAACTCCACCCCATCAAAGGTGTACGCTGAGCTTTAGTACTTGTTACGACAAAAACAGAAAGAACAGCAACTAAAAAAAATTTTCTCATCAGCCTCTATTTTTAATATTTACCACCATACTATGCAAAAATACACTATTATTTATAAAATCATTTTGTTTAAAGTATCAAAAACTTTATTATCCGCACCTTTATTAACATCTTTAATAATATGCTATAGAACCAGAAACAAGACTTTTCATTTTGAATTCTTTTTTTGATAATCTCTTGGTGAAAGTCCGAAAGTGCTCTTAAAAGTAGTCGAAAAACTAGCAAGATTAGTAAAACCACAAGCATACATCACCTCCGAAATATTCTGATGCGAATTCGTCAATAACAGAGCAGCCTGCCGAATACGTAAATTTCTAATAAAACTATGAGGAGTCTGGTTAGTTAATTCCTTCATCTTACGATAAAAATGAACACGGCTCAATCCCACCTTATCAGCTATCATATCAACATTTAAATCGCTATTACTCAAATTTTCATTGATCACAGACATTATACGATCCATTAATTTTTTATCCGGTGATTCCAGTTTGATGATATCCATCTTATCTGATTGAGATTCATTACCATTATATTTATTACGTAATACAAGTCTTTGATGGAGAAGGTTACTAATAGTACAACGCAGGATATCCATATTAAATGGTTTTACTATATATGCATCAGCACCACTTTCCAGGCCTTGTAATTCATCCTCGTCACTACTCTTAGCTGTAAGCAAAATAACAGGTATATGGTTTGTAGTAATACAAGTCTTCAGCTTGCTACAAAGAATGTTACCATCCATTTCCGGCATCATTATATCACTAATAACAAGAGACGGTACATCCTGCAAAATTGCACTAAAGGCTTCTTTACCATTTGGATAAATTCTTACTTTATAATCTATTTGTAATTGTTCTTTAAGATAGCCAGCAATTTCTTCATCATCTTCTACAACAGCAATATGAGGTATATCCTCAAATGTTTCATCACTAACAGCTTTTATTATAGGTTCTTCTTTAAATTCATCCTTTCCAAAATGATGCAAGTCATTCTCTTCGCCATTATAACTCATTTCATCCGCTTTCAGATGGCTGTTTCCAAGTGGCAAAGTAATGACAAATTCACAGCCCTTAGAGAGATTATGAGCCGCAATACTACCATAATGAAGTTCAATAATAGAACGGGACAAGTCTAAACCTATGCCCGTGCCAACATTAAGATCATTAGACTTAGTCGGCAACTGATAAAAACGATCAAAGATACTGCATAGCTTATCTTCAGGGATATGCTCACCATCATCACTAACAGCAATTTTCAATTCATGGCTGTCATGAGTAATATGAATAACGATATTGCCACCTACATGCGTGTATTTAAAGGCATTTGAAAGCAGATTAACAAGAACTTTATCAAAATTGCTGCGATCAATCCAGACTTCTATAGGATCCGTATCATACTCAAGTCCTAGATGAATATTCTTATGAGCTGCCTGTTGCTGAAAAAGTGTATAAACATCCTTAATAAAATCTACGATATTGGTCTTACGCATACACATCTTCATTTGGCCTTTCTCTATCTTTCTCAAATCCATCATTTGATTAATAAGATTGAGAACACGCTCTGCATTGCGGCGCATCGTACAATATATTCCATAGCGATGAGAATCATGATCCTCCTTAAGTAACTGGAGCAGAGGCGAGACAATAAGCGTCATTGGGGTTCGTATCTCATGGCTCATATTCATAAAGAATTTTAGCTTCGCCTCCCCCATCTCTTCAGCATGAAGATGCTCTTGTAAGCACAAGTGCTCCTTCTCTTTATTCTTACGATATATCAAATAACTTCTAATACCAATTATTAGAAGAATCAGATAAATGAGATAAGCCATTTTACTGGCATACCATGGTGCTGCCACGCTAAGTTCAAATTCGGAAGTAGCTGTAACATAATGATCTTTGAGGGCCTTTACACGAATATAATAGGTACCAGAGGAAAGATGCGCGAAATTAAGATCATTGCGTCCTGGTTGTAGACGTTGCCAGTCTCCATTATTAATGCTATATAAGAAGGTGATATTTTCAGAATCCTCATAAGTTAAAGTTGAAAAACGTAAGGCAACAGCATTATCATCATAATTAAGAAAAAATTTGTGGCTGTTAGCTACAAGTGAATCCTCTAATTGATGATTGCCAACAATAATACTGGAAATACGGACACGAGCATTCCATGCATGAGAAACAATAAGATACGGATTAAACCATGTTATACCACCTGTACCACCAAAAACAAGTTCCCCCGAACTATTTCCAGCTACAGCATTAATACCAAATTCATTGGATTGCAGACCATTATTTGCAAAAAAGCAAATGACACTACCTGTAGCAGGATTAATACGATTAAGCCCATGGCTAGTGCCAACCCACAGTTTACCTTTATTATCCAAATGCAGTGACTGAATATTTTCATTGGAAAGTCCATCCTTTATTGTATATTTACGCTGACAGTGGTTTTTTATATTATAGCAGATAAGTCCATGATCTGTCCCTATCCATAAATCACCACGTCTATCCTCTATAGCACATCTTGTAGAATGTCCATAATTAAGGCAATTAGTATGGAAGAAATCAACAAAACTATGTGTAACCAGATTAAAACAACTGATTCCCACAGAACTACAAATATAAAGGCGTTTCTGATCCAAGGAGAGAGACATCCCTAAAATATAGTTATTAGGCAAGCTATTCATACCTCGATGATTTTCAGCTCCCTTTTTCATTCTGTAAAAGTAGGAAGAGCCATCATTATGAATACAAACAAGGCCTTCGCCCATTGTTCCAACCCAAATATTACCATTATGATCACAAACAAGGCCAAATACACTTGTATGCAAACCTATTCCATAATTTTGCTGATGCCAGGAAAGAGAGGTATCAAAATAACCAAGCCCCTGAGCAAATGATCCGGCCCATATTCGTCCTTTGCTATCCTCCTTCAAATTCAGAATCGTCGAAGGTACATTTCGGTCATAATGTCTCAATAAATGCTTCTGATTATCCAAAAGATATAAACCATCCTTATCTGTGCCCACCCATAGACGATTATGATGATCAAAAAGAACTGCTGATACACTATTGCTGCCGATAACGTTGGCTTTTCCTAGACGATAACCCATATAATTAAAAGGCAGACGATGAGCACGTTGCATGAAAACTCCTTTTTGTAGCATACCTATCCATAAATTTCCATTACAATCCTCTATAACGGACTGTATTTTGCTCTTGCTCAAATCCATTCCCCAACAGAAAAAGGGATTATCCCTCACGACATGAGTAAAAGGATTATACACACATATGCCATGACCGTCTGTACCAAGATAGATCATGCCAGAACGGGTCATATAAATAGTCTCGAGATTATTAGCCTTAACCTCAGCAATGTGATGGAAGACATTATCATTATTGCACATCTTAAAAAGACCTTGTCCCCTTACAACGACATAAATATTATTATGAGGATCAATGCATATATCACGAACAGAAGCGGTACGCCCTGAGCCGGAAAAATAATGTGTAATTCGATTATGGTTCACACATAATAAACCCTGATCTTCTGTAAGTATCCAAAGACGCTGCTGATGATCCTCTGCAATACGATTAACATAATGAATGGAATGATATATACCATGATCCAATTTTATAGCTCGATTATTTATTATTTTCAATATTCCATAACCGGAAGTAGATGCCAGGATATCACCATTATGTCGCTGAATGATCCAAGAGACAAATGTACTAAAGCTTTTTCCCCGAGCATCAGACATCATTACATCATGAAATTGTCCCCCGTCATAATATTGGATTCCGTAATTACTAGCTATATAAAAGCGTCCGCTATGAACTTGCATAATATCATTAATATAGTTGTTTGTTATATGGAAACAAGACTCACTATGATTATTAAATATTTGAAATTGGTAACCATCAAAACGGGACAGACCATCACAAGTTGCTATCCATATATATCCATCATGATCTTGATAGATACAACTAACGTAGCTACTAGGTAATTGATTATCAGCATTATACAGAACTCCCATTTGAGCCCGTACACTCAGGCATATAATTAGCATTAGATTTAAACAAAAGTATCTCATCAATTCGGTTTATAATTGAATTACAAAAGTAATAAATCTTATCAAAAAAAATAAGGATATTTTTATTTATTAAGAAAATAAGATACCATGATACATTATATCATCTTTTTGCAACATTTTAGAGGGGGATAAAATAAAGTATATGTTACATAGTACAAAGAAACATTAATAATGTAATAGTATATTTGCAAATAAAAAGAAGGAATTATGAATTTTAAATCTACATTCTTATATGGATTCTGCTTCATGCTATGTGAATCAAACAATATAGCAACTTATGCTTCTTCTATGCCTGCATCATTTTCCGATACAGTGACAATAAGCAACCCAATGCTTTGGGATGACGTACCTGATCCTGACATTATCCGAGTAGGTAGTGATTTTTATATGGTGTCCACGACCATGCACCTCATGCCCGGTGCTCCAATCATGAAAAGCCATGATTTAAAACATTGGAAAACCATAGGATATATCTTCAATCGCCTGACAGACTCCCCAAAATATAACATGATAAAAGGTACTGTTTATGGACGAGGGCAATGGGCTACCTCTTTGAAATATCATAATGGAAAATTTTACGCTTTATTTGCTCCTAATGACAATCCAGGGGGTGACACCTATATATATACTTCTGTAAATGGAAGAAAATGGGTTCTTGTTTCTCGCCTGCCACATTTTCATGATGCCTCATTATTTTTTGATGATGATAATCGCGTATATGTCTTTTCTGGTAACGGGCATATTACAGAACTGACGTCAGACCTGACCCATATTAAACAAAATGGACTGGACCAGAAACTTTTTGATCGTGACAATGAAGAGACGGGGCTTCTGGAAGGCAGCAGAATGATAAAAAGAAACCATAAATATTATCTACTCATGGTTTCCTGGCCAAAAGGGATGCCTCGCCGACAAGTATGTTTTCGCGCAGATAACCTTATGGGACCATGGGAAAAGAAAGTAATTCTTGAATCAAAATTTGGAGGATTCTATTACGTTGGACAAGGTACCATTGTTGACACTAATCAAGGAAATTGGTATGGAGTTATTTTTCAGGACCGTGGAGGCGTAGGACGTGTACTCACTTTAAATCCATGCCACTGGATCAATGACTGGCCGATGCTAGGCGATAGTAATGGAAAGGTACCATCAACTGTCAAAGTAATTGTAGACCATGCAGGAAGTGGTAAGGCACAATCGCTGGTTGATAATGAAAATTTTGATGAGACTCAACATCCTTACGATTTATTTCTCCATAATTGGGAGTGGAATCACAACCCAATAGACACCGACTGGAGTTTGAAAGAACGCAAAGGATGGCTCAGGCTAAAAACCAGCAAAATCTGCCATAATATCTTTGATGCCCGTAATACCCTTACGCAACGTATGGAAGGTCCTGCATCTAATGCATACATATGCATGGATATTTCTCATATGAAAGATGGAGATTGTGCAGGATTTGCAGCTTTCCAAGGTGATGCTGCAATGCTTCAAATATGCAAAGACGGCAATAAAAGGTTACTTCATCTATTACAGAGTTCCGTCACTCTTGATCCCGATAGTAAATCCATAACTCATGTCAAAGATAGTATTCAAGCTTCTATTGAATTAAAAAATTCAATCATTTACCTTCGTATTGATGCAGATTTCAATGTAAATAAAGATATTGCGACATTCTATTATAGCTATAACAAAAAAGACTGGCATCAATTAGGAGGAAACTTTAAGATGATATATGATTATCGGCGCCTCTTTATGGGAACGAGATATGCCATTTACAACTATTCCACGAAAAACACAGGTGGATGGATCGATGTAGACTATTTTAATATCAATACCAAATAATTCTAATAAATTTATAAACTTAAAACAATGAAACAAGCGAAAAGATTTTTCCAAATCATTTCCCTGCTCGTTGTCATGCTGTTTATGTCAGTATCAACAATATCAGCACAGACAAAGATTAGAGGGAGTGTCATTGACGAGAATGGAGAGCCTTTGATAGGTGCAACTATCGTCATGAAAGGAAAACCTAACGTGGCTGCAGTTTCGGATCTGGATGGAAATTTTGTCCTGGAGATCCCTACAAAGAAAGCTACGCTGGTCATAACCTATGTAGGAATGGCTTCAAAAGAACTGGAAGCTACAGGTGCCTATCCTATTAAAATTATTATGAAGAGTGACGCAAAAATGCTTGATGAGACAGTCGTTGTAGGTTATGGACAACAAAAAAAGGCAAGTGTGGTTGGATCTATCACTCAAACTACAGGCAAGGTTCTGGAACGTGCCGGAGGAGTAAGCAGTATTGGTGAAGCCCTCACAGGTAACCTCCCTGGTGTTGTTACAATGTCTTCTACAGGTATGCCTGGTGAAGAAGATCCAAAAATTGTTATTCGTGGTGTCAGCAGCTGGAACTCTAGCGACCCTCTAGTCCTTGTAGATGGAGTTGAACGCCCTATGAGCAGCATTGATATCAGCTCTGTGGAAAGCGTATCTGTACTAAAAGACGCCAGTGCTACCGCAGTCTACGGTGTTAAAGGTGCAAATGGTGTCATTCTTATCACAACCAAACGAGGCCAAGAAGGTAAAGCTAAAATAGAGATTGGCATGAATATGACTGCAAAAGTTGTATCAAAACTACCAAGTACTCTTCATAGTGCCGATGCCCTATATGTACGTAATGAGGCTATAGAACATGAATTAGGTCTTTCTCCCAACTCATGGTCAAAAATAACCCCTGCCGCTATTCTTGAAAAATATCGCAATCCGTCAAATTTAGAAGAGTCAGAACGCTATCCTGATGTAGACTGGCAAGATGAAGTTTTTAAAAATCATGCAATGGCCTACAATCCTAATATTAATATTTCCGGTGGTACCAAATACGTCAAGTATTTTGCAGCTATAGACTTCCTGCATGAAGGTGATATGTTTCGCCAATGGAATAACAACAGAGGCTATAAAGCTGGTTATGGTTTTGATCGTATAAATGTGCGTAGTAATCTTGACTTTCGGCTCACCAAGACTACGACATTTAAGGCTAACATCTTTGGATCTCATGGAGTCCGTAAGGGTCCTTGGGGAGTAGATACCGGTTCCTTCGGTGAATCTCAATTATGGCAAGCCGCCTACAGCGCACCTCATGACGCGTTTCTTCCCCGTTACTCAGATGGAACATGGGGATATTATCCAGCTGATACCCAGGGCGCGCCTAACTCTATTGCGAATTTGGCTCTTTCCGGTGAGCAAAAATATACGACCACTCGTATAAATACAGATTTTATTCTAGAGCAAAACCTTAGCTTTTTATTAAAAGGATTGAAAGCAAATATTTCTGTATCATGGGATAATGTCTTTTTAGAGGATCAACGTGGCATCAACGATCTCTATCATGACGCTCAATATAAATGGATCAATCCAGACACTGGTCAAACTACGTATCAGCAAAGCATTGATGGCAATACAAATTTCGATTTCTACGAAGGTATCAAATGGAATACGGCTGGAGGTACCGTTGAAAACAACGCCTCACAGCGCAATCTTTTCTACCAGGGACAGCTGTTTTGGGGTAATAAATTTGGAAACCATGACATCACTGCGATGGGAGTATTTAACCGTACAGAAAATACAACAGGAAGTCAGTTTACAAACTATCGTGAGGATTGGGCATTCCGCACAACATATAACTATGCTGAAAAATACTTTTTCGAATATAACGGTGCCTATAATGGCTCGGAAAAATTTGCAAAAAAAAATCGTTTTGCTTTCTTCAATTCCGGTGCTATTGGTTATATGATCAGTGAAGAGAAATTCTTCACTCCACTCAGGAAATATATTGATATGTTAAAGTTCCGTTACAGCTATGGTCAGGTAGGCGATGATAATGTTCCTGCTCGCTGGCTGTACGTCACTCAATGGGCATATGGTGGCAATATGTCAAATGGCCTCTATGATGATAAGAGCCCTTATACTTGGTATAAGGAAGCCTCTGTAGGTAATCCTGACGTCCACTGGGAAAAAGCCGTCAAGCAGAACTTTGGTATAGACTATTCTTTCCTTGGTGGTTTATTAGCTGGCAGTGTAGAGCTTTTCCATGAAAATCGCTCTGACATTCTCATCTCTGGAAACGATCGTGCGATGCCTTCATATTATGGGACTACCGCTCCTACATTTAACTATGGTCGTGTGCATACCAAGGGATATGAACTTGAACTACGAATCAACAAAACGATCCGAGATCTCCACCTTTGGGGTAATTTCAACATGACCCATGCAGAGAACAAGATTGTCCGTTATGACGATGCAGAGCTACTTCCTGCCTATCAAAAAAAGGCTGGTTTTGCCATTGATCAGGATCACGCTTACCTTACTACAGGATTTGCCAATACATGGGACCAGGTTATCGGCATGACTCCATTCAATACTAATGACAATCAAAATCTCCCGGGACAGTATACAGTCATTGACTATAATGGTGATGGCATCATTGATTCAAATGATAATGCCCCTTACGGATATACAGGAACTCCACAAAACACTTACAATGCGACAATAGGCTTTGACTGGAAAGGCTGGAGTTTCTATGCACAGTTCTATGGTGTAACCAATGTTGATCGTTACGTAGGGTTCAATTCACTTGGCGGAAATTTGGATACAGTATTTAATGAAGGATCATTTTGGACCAAAAACAACACTAATGCAGATGCACCGATGCCACGATGGAATTCTACGCCAAGTTATTATGAAGGTACCCGCTTCCACTATGACGGTAGTTTTATCCGTCTAAAAAACATGGAAATTGCCTATACTTGGACTAAAGGGTGGATCAAGCATTTCAGCCTTACAAGTCTGAAGATTTATCTCAACGGTAACAATCTCTGGGTATGGTCCAGAATGCCTGATGACCGTGAATCTAACTATGCAGGCACAGGACTTGCATCACAAGGTGCCTATCCGACTGTTAAGCGTTTCAACTTAGGTGTTAAAATCGATTTGTAATTAAAAAAAAATGAAATATCTTAATAAATATATCATCATAGCGTGCAGCTTTCTCACCATTGGTATAGGGATGGCCTCTTGCACCGATTACCTTGACAAGGCTCCAGAATCAGATATATCTCCTACAGATGCCTTCAAGGATTTCAAAAATTTTCAAGGTTTTACCGAAGAACTCTATAACTGTATTCCAGATTTTGCCAAAGGCTATTGGAGTAATTCCTTCAATTGGGGTGAAGATGAAATCATGAATCAGGGTATAGATTACCACATGTGCTATAAAATTGATCAAGGTGACTTTTGGGGATGGCAAAGTAGCCATGACGGATGGCAAAGTGGATTTATGGACCGTAATAATTTCAATCCAGGAGGTGACCGTTTTGCTCACTCCTTGGTACCAGGTTGCTGGTATGGCATTCGCAAAGCAAACATGGGTATAGAGAATCTTGCCATGATGAAAGGTACACAGGAAGAAAAAGACCTTATCGCAGGTCAATTGTATTTTTTCCGTGGATGGTTTCACTTTGAACTCATGCAATACTTTGGAGGGCTGCCTTATATCAATGAAGTATTACCATCTGATGAGAAGCTCACCCTTCCTCGTCTCTCTTATCAGGCATGTGCTGACAGCGCAGCCAAAGATTTCCGAAAGGCAGCCGATCTGCTTCCTGTCAACTGGGATGAAACAACTGTAGGGCGCAATACATTAGGAAAGAATCAGCTACGTGTTACTAAAATTGCAGCTCTCAGCTATCTTGGAAAAGATTTACTATGGGCAGGAAGTCCTCTAATGAATAAAGTAAGTACAGGCAGCACTGACTATAATAAAGATAATTGTAAACGTGCGGCAGAAGCCTTTAGCGAAGCCTTAGCTCTCGTAGAATCTGGTACCACACAATTTGGACTACTCCCTTTCAGCCAGTATTCTGAAAATTTCTATACTATAGACGAAAATGGTAAAATGCCTGGAGAAACTAAAGACAATTCCATTACCGAGGCTATATTCCGTGGTCCTTCTTACGGGTGGAATGATTCAAACTGGGGACAAAGCAAACAATATGGAGGTGAAGATATCAACGATGCAGGCGTTACCTCTTTGCCAACAGCCAACTACGTAAACTATTATGGCATGGCAAATGGTCTGCCTCTTAATGACCCAGAATCAGGATTTGACAAAGAACATCCATTCAAAGGACGCGATCCTCGCTTTTATCATGATATCATATTTGATGGTTGCAAAGTCGTAAAGACCAGTCTGGATACACTTAACGAAAAATGGCGTTATGCTAATCTTCAGACTGACGGCCTCTTCCGCGATATTATCCGTGGCAGCCGTACAGGATATCTACTTTATAAATTTATAGATGTTACCTGTAACAAGTTTGATAAAGGATATGATTATAGTCACCATTTTCATCTCCATTTGCCATGGATGCGCTTAAGCGATGTTTATTTGATGTATGCTGAGGCTGCTGCTGAAGCAACAGGAGACCCAAATGCTCGTGTAGGTGCATGTTCTCTTTCTGCCGTGCAAGCTGTCAACAAAGTTCGTGAGCGTGCCGGCGTTGCAGATGTTGCACCAAAATATGCCAATAACCTTGATGGTTTTATGGAAGAACTTCGTCGTGAGCGTGCTGTAGAACTAGCTTATGAAGGTAAAAGATTCAATGATCTCAGACGTTGGCTTCTCCTTGACAAGGAACCTTATAATATCAAGACCTCACAAGAATTCAAGCGTATAACTTTCGATAAAGATCACCCTGAAAACGATCAGGTTGCAGGATTCTCTGAAAAATTAATTCTTAAACGTAATTTCACCGAAAAACACTATTGGTTACCACTGAAGATCAGTGATACAAGTTTATATCCAGATTTCAAACAAAATCCAGGCTGGTAATTCTTTTGATAAACCAATAATTGATAATGACAAATTATGAATAAACGAATAAAATATATAGTCTTAGTCGGAATAATTATGATACCTGCAGGAATAAGGGCTCAAAATATTGCCGACACAGCAAAAGTCAATATCGCCTTTCGCCAGGTCTGTAAAAAAGATCTAATGGGTGGTATATCAGCTATTAACATAGAGGACCTAAACAAAAAGAGTTTTGGCAGCAATGATCTACAAGCCTTTGTCGGTGGCTACGACGGAGAACTGTGGAACCAAGGAGACGCCCTTATTCTTGTTGATGGCGTGCCTCGTGATAACAGCTATCTTCCAGCTGATGAAATAGAACAGATCACCTTTATGAAAGCTGCCTCTGCAGTGGCTCTATATGGCAGCCGGGGGGCTAAAGGTGTCATTCTAGTTACTACCAAGCGCGGGCACACCGATGGTTTACAAGTCAACGTTAGGGGTAATGCCGATACCTTTGTACCAAAATATTACCCTAAATATCTAGGAGCAGCCCAATATATGACCCTCTACAATGAAGCTTTGGCCAATGATGGAAAAAATCCGGTCTATAGTGATGAAAACATATATAACTATGCTTCTGGGCGTGATCCTTATCGCTACCCGGATATTAATTTCTTCTCTAAAGATTATCTGAAGAAGAGCTATCAAAGTTATGATGCAGACGCAGAATTTTCCGGCGGTGGACAATTTGCCCATTTCTACACCAATATAGGCTTTAACAGCACAGGAGATCTCATCAAGTTCGGTGAGGGTAAACATAACAACACCAACCTGCTCAATATTCGTGGAAATGTAGATCTCAGATTAAACGACATGCTAACGGCCTGGGTTGACGCTAACGTTATTTTTCACAATGCCAAGACCGACAATTCTGACTTTTGGAGCAGTTCTGCTACACTGTGCCCGACCTCACAATATCCACTTACTCCATTAATTCCTTTGGCAAGCATAAATCCGGACATTGCCACTATGCAAGATCTTATCAGCAATAGCGACTATATCATTGACGGAAAATATCTGCTAGGTGGTACACAAAGTTATCAAACAAATCCTTTTGCCTCTATGTATGCTGCCGGATATAGCACAACAACCACTCGTCAGATGCAATTTGACGCAGGTATTAACATGGATCTGAACAAGGTACTGCATGGGCTTTCATTCAAATCACAGTTTGCTGTTGACTATACGACTAGCTACATTACCTCTATTAATAATGATTATGCTTCATACGAAGCTAAATGGGGAAATGTCAATGGAAAGGATGAAATCATCGGACTTACAAAATATGGTACAGACAAGCGTACTGGCATCCAAAATATATCAGCCTCTGCCGATACACAAACCATATTCTTCTCAGGTCAGTTTGATTACAATCGCCAATTCGGTCTTCATGGAATTCAGGCAACACTCTTGGCACATGGATATCAGATTAACAAAAGTGGAAACTATCATAATACAAGTAATGCTAACCTTGGATTGGATATCAACTACAACTTTGCTCAAAAATACTATGTAGAATAC
>DMYZ01000292.1 GCA_003483565.1 Prevotella sp. | reverse complement strand
TTCGTTTAGGGACAAAATATTTGTTTTGATTACAAAAGTCGAACGTATACCCCAATAATGGGAAAGAAGCAGCCGTATCCTGGATGCTGTCAAGGAATCTTACCAACCGTCGTTCTAGCGTACGTCGATGTGTGATAGCAAGCAACCCCAAATGAGCATCACTCAGGAAATAAGCAGGTTTTCTCAACTTTTTTCTTATATTCGAAGCCAAGTGCCACTTTAGCTTCATCACTCATCATACTCTGATCCCATGCAGGTTCAAATACCAAATTAACATTGGCAGATTTAACCCCCTCAACACTTTCTACTTTGCTGCGTACATCTTCAAGAATAAAATCAGCAGCAGGACACGAAGGAGCTGTGAAAGTCATATCCATATCCAAAGTCCCATCATCCTTGAGATCAATCTTATATATCATGCCTAAATCCCATATATTAACAGGAATTTCAGGATCATAAACAGTCTTGAGAACGTCTATGATTCTTTCTTCAATCATAGTCTTTTCTTTTTGTTCCATATCCTTATTTTTCGACAAAGATACGTTTTTTTAAGCAAATCCACAAAAGTTATATAAAAAAACGAGAAAGAGAGAATCTAAAAAATAAAGGCAGAATTTACTTCACAGTAAACTCTGTCTTGTACTAGTACTTCAAAATTTTAATTAACTCAAGTAGTTTTTATCAGACATCACTGCCTTTTAAAGAATCTCTGTCGCTTTCGGACAGAAAGTATTTTTTAATGAAAAAGGAATATTTTCATTTTGCATTTCTTTCACAAAAGTAAAAAGTTTTTTTTAAATATGCAATATATGGCTTAAAAATATCATCATCAGTGTGTTATTTTAACACTTTTTCCACTTACTTCTTACTCAACCTCATAAACAATAGGACCCCTGGCATTCATCACTTTTTCTATCTCTCCCTCTGTATTCAAATTAAAATCACCCGGAATTGTATTTTTCAGTGCAGATGCAGTAAGTGAAAAATCAAGACAGTGCTGAGGATCATCTTCCCAATGCTGGTAAGCATGCAAATAGGCCGCTATAAAAGCGTCTCCAACTCCCATTGGATCTACTATAGGGGAAATATCATAGATACGAGTAGTGTAAAGTTTTCCTTGTATATAAAGAAGGCCTGTTAAGGTATGGTGAGTACTGGCAATCTGATTTCTTACGGCCATAACAAAGATCTTGCATTTCGGATACATTTTTTGTACCTGATCGAAATAATCATGATAACCATTATAATCAATAGGATAATCTGAATCTATAGCATCAAATGGAATATGAGGGATGCCAGAGATTACTTCATACTCTCCCTGATCACCAAAAATAATGTCAGCATGCTGAGCCATAATCTGAAGAATATCCTGAGCATCAACACCAAATTTCCATAGATTCTTCCTGTAGTTGATGTCAAAGGAAATGAGTATGCGGGCAGTTCCAGCCTTCTTTACAGATTCCCATGTAGCATCAAGAGCATCACGGCTGATAGCACAACTTATACCTGAAAAATGATAAATAGAAGCATCACTGAAAATAGCATCCCAATCAATCACATGCGGAGTAATACTATAGAAAGATGAATCATTACGATCATATACCACACTTGAATTACGCATGGCAGCAGCTTCCTCAAAATAATAGGATCCCAGACGATCCCCACCCCAGATGATACTGTCAGTATTCACATTAAAATTACGCAGAGTCATCTGAACAGACTTCCCCATAAGATTGTCAGGCAGACGAGTGACATACTGTACATGATCGCCCATAGTTGACAAAGATACAGCGACATTAGCCTCACTTCCTCCAAAATTTTCCACGAAATCACCTGATTGAAAAAGACGTTTACGTCCTGACTTAGAGAGTCGAAGGAGAACTTCACCGAATGTTACGATTTTACCTTTCATTTGAGTAGTGTTTTAGTTTTTATATCGAGTTTATAGTTTGATTTGCTTGCTTTTATATAATGGTCCTCAGAAGTAGTAAGAGAGAATCTCTCTTCTTATCTTTTTTCACAAAAAGGAGAAGAGAGACTTAATATTTATGCATTACCCTTTGTTACCAAAGCCATGGTATCACGAGCAATGACGATTTCCTCATCAGTAGCAATAACAGCCACCTTAACCTTAGAATCAGGTTTAGATATAACAGCATCCACACCATGAACATTAGCATTTGTTTCTTTATCAAAATCAATGCCAAGGAATTCAAGGCCTGCAACAGAAGCTTCACGAATTTCTGATTGATTTTCGCCTACACCTGCCGTAAAGATTACAGCATCAAGCCCGCCCATAGCAGCTGCATAAGAGCCAATATATTTCTTAATACGATAAGTATACATTTTCAAAGCCAGTTTAGCACGTTCATTCCCTTCTCCGGCTGCGGCAAAGACATCACGCATATCGCTTGAGATCCCACTGATACCCAGCAGGCCACTTTCCTTATTCAGATAATCAGACATCTCCTGAGGTTTTTTATTCAGCTTCTCCATAATATAAGTTACAGCGGAAGCATCAATATCACCAGAGCGGGAACCCATCATCAGGCCAGCTAGTGGAGTCAATCCCATGGAAGTGTCCATTACCTTTCCATTGACAATAGCAGCACATGATGCACCATTACCAATATGGCAGGTTACTATTTTCGAATTATCTGGATTCAAGCCCAGGAATTCAACAGCCCGATGAGATACATAACGGTGAGAAGTCCCATGGAAACCATAACGGCGTACATGATATTTCTCATATAACTCATAAGGAACAGCATAGAGGTAAGCATAATCGGGCATTGTACTATGGAAAGCATTGTCAAAAACACAGACTTGAGGAGTATTTGGCATCAAAGCATCCACAGCACGAATACCTTTCAGATGTCCTGCATTATGTACCGGTGCCAGATCACAAAGATCTTCAATACCGTCTTCAACACTCTGATCTACAATA
>DMYZ01000252.1 GCA_003483565.1 Prevotella sp. | reverse complement strand
AATAGCTATAATCCATCTTTTTGAAATTTAATATCAAAACTTCAGTTTTGAAGTCGGACACAAATTTCAAATATGATTTTGGAGGAATTTTGTATACTAAGACCAAAGAGAGCTAAATCCGAAATATTTCGAAAAATTAAATATAATTTAACTGTTCGGAAGTGCTTTGCCGTGGTCTGTTGTCAATAGCTTATTCTTGAAATAGCCCGTTTGATACTTGGATATATATTATTTATTTTTCATTTTCAAAAGAGTCATGTGGCAGAGAAGATCTTTGGTATAGTGCTTGTCTGAAGGTTTATGTTTGTTGTCATCGAAAGATCCGATGCTGACAGTGTCGATTTTATTTAATATTGATGCAGGTATTTCATCTTTAGCCCATCCTTTCGTGACTATGGCACATGGAAGATGGTGCATAAGGTCAATACCATTGCTTAAATTGAGTGGCAAAATCTTATGATGAGCTTCATAGACCAGTTCTATCCTCAAACCTTCTTTTTTATTATAATAGAAAGGGATATCTTGCAGTCGCTTGTCATTTTGGGTAAGATTAATACTGTGTCCCTTGGGATTTCCAAAGGCATTTCCAATGGTAGGCAGCAGAAAACACTCTGCTACAATAAAGAGTGCGGCAATACCTTTGATAAATCGGAAAGGTTTCAGTTGCAATGTTGCCCATACCAGCCAGCCTGTAATACCGAGCATCAGGATAGAAACTATTGTTTCAGTTCCAATGTTAATTATTCCCCGCTTGACTCCGTACTGGGCAGAGAGAATGGGAATGGAAAGAGTGATAAGAGATAAAAGGATACCATTGACATAATATAAGCGTTTACTGAAAGGCTCTAATTTATCTCCTTGGTTAAAGTGGACAATAAAGCAGGCTACAACCATTGAGCAAGGTGCCAGCAGAGGCAGCAGATAGCGAGTTTTCTTTTCCGGCATAAGTGAAAGGAAAACCAGACAGCCTATAGCCCAGGTTATTGTAATCAGGTATTCGCGTTTCAGCAGAATGTGTTTTTTCCAGTAATTTACAGCAAGAGATACAAGCATCAGTAATGCCCATACTCCCATTTCAAGGAAGAAGCGCCAATAATAATACCATGGTCGTACATTATGGTTAGACCATGATCCGGATTCTTTGTGCAGTACAATATCAACTTCTGTGGGATGTACGGTAAATAGGTACACATACCACCAGCCCCCTATGACTAGTGTTAATATGATCATCAGGGATAAAGAGAACCATTTGCCTCGCATCGACGGGTGAGGAAAAGCAATGAGCATGATCAGATAAGGAAGTAGCAGGGTATAGAAAGAAACAGGCCCTTTGCTCAGGAAAGAGAGACCCATGAAGATGCCGGCGATGACAAACCATTGCCGGTAATGATGATCTTCATATATCGCTCGGGTAAAATAGTAGATACCAGCCATCATGAAAGCATGACAATAAATATCCCATGTTGCCGACCGCCCCATGAGAATCAGGTTATAACAGGTGAGAAATACCACGACAGTAGCCATGGCAAAGTCATCCCTCTTGGACATATAGCGTGCTGTAAGAAAAAGGAACATGGTCCAAACACACCCCATGATGCCGGCAGCCGTGCGCTGCGCAGCAAGGCTATTGGGTATAATCTTTTCAACACCTCCGGCAACCCATGTCGGGAGAGGAGGTTTTTCCAGTCTCAGTTCTCCATTCATTGTAGGTACGAGCCAATTGCCTTCGCTCACCATTTCCCGCGCTGTTACAATGTTACGTTGTTCCATAATATCGGTAGGCAAGGATGCATTGTTCACGAAAAACGTGATGAGACAGAAAATGATTAATGCGATCTTATTCCAATTTTTCATTTTATTCCTTTTAGATATGAGACAAAAGTACAAATAGATTTTGGAGAAAATCTGAGTAAACAGAATAGAGGGTAGAGAAATAGGTTGTTTTATTCCTCTGAAGGTACCGTTTCAAAGTCAATATCAAAAGAATGGTATCCTTTTTCGTAATAGTAATGAATATACCAGTGATGATAGTCACAGATTGATTTGACGATAGAAAGTCCCAGCCCATTACCTTTTTTGTTTCTCGGGTTGTGATAGAAGCGGGAGAAGATATGTGTGTCATCCAGTGCTTGCTCGTCAGATGTATTGCTTACCATCAAATGACTGTTTTTGATTTCAATCAGGATTTTACCTTGGAAGGTATTATGACGGACAGCATTTACGATAAGATTGTTGAGCAGACTTTCCAGAAGGGTACTGTTGCATTGCAATATCAAGTTTTTCTGTTCGAAGTTAGTTGCTATCGTGATATCCCCGGCAATACTATCAAGATTTGGAAGCATGAGAGTAATTTGATCTGCGAGATTGATTTTTGAGAAAACTTTGTATTGGTTATTTTCGATTTTAGAAAGCAACAGCAGGTTGCGGTCCAGCCTGCTCATATGGTGTAGTTCCTGGTAGATATCCTGAAGCATCTCGGCTTGATATCTGGTAATTTGCTTATCCTGAAGGAGATTGTCTAGTTTTCCCTGAATAATGGCGATTGGAGTTTGTAGCTCATGTGAAGCATTTTCTGTAAATTCTTTCTGAATCTGATAGCTTTTTACACTCTCAGCCATAATAGAAGTAATAATTTGGTTTAGCTGATTGAATTCTGCAATCTTACCTTTTGTGAGTTTTGGTATATCTCCGTTTTCTACTTTGAATTTTTTGATGCTGGCAAGAGTCATATAAAAAGGTTCCCACAATTTTTCAGGAACAAATTTTAAAATGACAAAAAAAGCTATCACCAAAGCTCCGGAGAGTGTGAAGAACTGTATGAAGAGTCCTTGCATCGTGTCCTTCTTCAAGTCAATGTCAGGATGCCTGATACCATAATGAAGAACAACATCAGTCAAATCCTCTGCATAAAAATGGGTATTAAGGTAATACAGTACCGGTATCATGAGTATCAGTACGATACTGATGGCAACAGCAAATTGTCCCATCAACATAGACATAAGCTTGCGGTCTTTTATTCTATCCATTTGTATCCTGTTCCATAAATAGTTTTAATGCAATCTTTGATTCCACATCTGGCGAGCTTTGCTTTCAGATTTTTTATGTGAGAATATATAAAATCGTATGAATCCATCAGGTCTGCCATCTCACCGCTCAGATGTTCGGCGATGGAAGCTTTGGATACAACTTTTTCTTTATTGCTAATAAAGAAAAGCAGCAGTTCATATTCAGAATGGGTCAGTGTAATAGAATTTCCATTGGCGAATACTGTTTTTTCTAGCAGGTTGATACTGATACCGTTGGAGCAGACCGTATTATTTACAGAGAATTTGTTACGCCGGATAAGGGCATAGATGCGCATGGAGAGTTCCGGCAAGGCAAAAGGTTTCGGGAGGTAATCATCAGCACCAATTTCAAGACCCCCGATACGAT
>DMYZ01000244.1:1788-5369 GCA_003483565.1 Prevotella sp. | reverse complement strand
AATGTTACGATGTATGCTGTCAATGATCGCATTAATCAACTTTTTTTCGGTATTCTTACTATTGATGAACGTATAAAACAAAATTTAATACTTCAGAATGATCTCTCCATAAATCTGAAAACAATAGAAGATATGATAAAAGGAGGTCTGGCAAACCAGACTGATGCGGATATTATTAAAGTTGAACAGATAAAAAACCAGCAAGCAGAAAAAAGTCTGCGTATATCCAGACAAACCTATTTATACATGTTAGGGACATTCATAGGTCAAAAGCTAGATGATCATACAATATTAGAGACTCCTGAACAAAAAGATCTTCAAATACCATTACTGCCAAACAGACCTGAACTGGAACTTTATAATGCACAAGACCATTTGCTTAATGTTCAGAAAGAATCCGTCAATGCACAAATAAGGCCTAAACTCAGTGCTTTCGGTTTAGGAATGTATCATAGTCAAGTCTCAAGCCTTGTGAAAAATCATATTTTTGCAGCAGGGATAACTTTAAGCTGGAATATATCATCACTTTATACTCATAAGAATGATTTACATAATATTGAATTACAACGACAGCAAATAGAAAACGATAGAGAAATATTCCTGTTTAACACAAATCTGCAAAATCAAAATGTAAATGGTAAAATAAAAGATTTACAACAACAAATAGAACAGGATAAACAAATCATCGACTTAAGGGAAAAAATATACAGCAATTCGACAAAAAAAGTTGAGAATGGTACAGAGACAACAAATGAGATGGTAAGAGATATCAATGCTGTAAACCAGGCCAGGCAGCAGAAAGCTGTTGATGAAATATTATTATTACAAGAAACATATCAATTAAAGAACATTAATAACGATTAAGATGAATACAACAAAAATATTGATGTTGGCAATTGCTACAACGCTTATAGCCTGTACAAAAAAAGATAAAGGATATGACGCTACAGGCACTTTTGAAGCAACAGAAATAACTGTTTCCGCAGAACAAAGCGGGCAACTATTACAATTCAATGTTGATGAAGGCTGTAAACTGAGGAAAAATCAGCAGGTAGGTCTTATTGATACTGTTCAGTTAGCTTTGAAAGCACTCCAACTAGGTGCTACCATGCAGTCTATAGCAAACCAACGACCAGATATTCAAACCCAGATAGCCGCAACGCGCCAGCAGCTGGTTAAAGCAGAGCTGGAACAAACCAGATTTATCAAGCTGGTAAGAGACGGGGCTGCAAATAGTAAGCAACTTGACGATGCAACATCCGCAGTCAGAGTTTTAAAGCAACAACTCGCAGCTCAGGCTTCATCACTAAGTAACAGTACCAAGGCTCTCAATTCTCAAATCAGTGCCACTGACATACAAAAATATCAGATATTAGATCAACTCATGAAATGTCATATCGTATCCCCTATCAATGGTACGGTGCTGGAGAAATATACCGAACCAGGAGAATTTGCAACCGTCGGTAAGCCGCTCTTTAAAATAGCAGATATTAAACATATGTTTCTCCGGGCATATATTACCTCACAGCAATTGGAAAAAGTTAAAATTGGACAAAAAGTAACGGTAATGGCAGATTATGGAAATCAAAAACGAAGGACTTATAAAGGCACTGTTACTTGGATTTCCGATTATTCTGAATTTACACCGAAAACTATTTTGACGGATGATGAAAGAGCTGATTTAGTATATGCAGTAAAGATCGCCGTAAACAACGACGGATATATTAAAACAGGCATGTATGGCGAAATAAAATTATGAGATGAAAGCAATTGAAGTAAATAGCATATCCAAAACTTACGGTGATAAGTCTGCATTACTAAATGTAACTTTTGATGTGGACAAAGGAGAAGTTTTTGGGCTCATAGGACCTGACGGAGCGGGAAAGACTACTTTGTTCCGGATCATGACTACATTGCTCCTTCCTGATTCAGGAACAATCAGTATAGATGGTATCAATGCTGTTACTGAGATGAAAAAAATACGACAACGTGTAGGATATATGCCTGGAACATTTTCACTATACCAAGACCTTACGGTTGAAGAAAATCTTAAATTCTTTGCGGATCTCTTTAATACTACTGTTGAAAAAGGATATGATGCCATTAAAGATATATATTCACAAATAGAACCTTTCAAAGATCGTAAAGCAGGAGCTCTTTCAGGAGGTATGAAACAAAAGCTTGCCCTTTCCTGCGCACTCATACATCAGCCAAGTATTCTATTCCTTGACGAACCGACAACAGGCGTAGACCCCGTTTCCCGTAAAGAATTATGGCAGATGCTCTCAACTTTGAAGAACAACAATATAACTATCGTTGCTGCAACCCCTTATCTGGATGAAATTCGCCGTTGTGACAGAGTCGCATTTATTGATCATGGGCATATCCGTGGGATAGATACCCCGAATAATATATTAACAAAATTCTCTGATATATTAAATCCGCCACACTTAAAAAAGGACAAAGAGATAGATCTAGACAACAAACATGATGATGTTATCAAAGTGGAGCACCTGGTAAAAACATTCGGTACATTCCGTGCTGTTGATGACATCTCTTTTTCCGTACATCGTGGAGAAATATTTGGATTTCTAGGTGCTAACGGTGCTGGAAAAACGACAGCAATGCACATGCTGACCGGGCTCAACCAACCGACAACCGGGCATGGCACTGTTGCAGGATATGATATCTCTACCCAATATGAGCAGATAAAACGTCATATCGGATATATGAGCCAGAAATTTTCTCTTTATGAGGATTTAACGGTAGCCCAGAATATCAAATTATTTGGTGGAATCTATGGGATGAAGAAAAAAGAAATCTCAAGAAAGACAGATATCATACTTCGTGATTTAAAACTATTCAACAGCAAGAATGCAATCGTGAGTTCACTCCCCTTGGGTTGGAAACAGAAGCTGGCTTTTTCCATCAGCATCTTTCACGAACCAGAAGTTGTCTTTTTAGACGAACCTACAGGTGGTGTTGACCCTGCTACAAGATGTCAATTTTGGCAATTGATTTATGATGCAGCTCATCGTGGCATTACGGTTTTTGTAACAACCCACTATATGGATGAGGCCGAATATTGTGATCGTATTTCTATTATGGTAGACGGACAGATACGTGCCCTGGATACACCCGAAAGATTAAAGCAGAAGTTCCACGTCCAGGATATGGATCAAGTATTTACATTCCTTGCCCGACAAGCTAAAAGAGGAGACTAAAATAAAAAAAATGAAACAATTCTTTTCTTTCATAAAAAAAGAAACAAAGCATATTTTACGTGATCACAGGACCATGCTGATTCTCTTCGGCATGCCTGTAGTAATGATGTTTCTTTTTGGATTTGCCATCAGAACGGATGTCAAGAATGTTAATCTTATTGTCGTAACTTCAGAAATGGACAATCAGACGCAAAAGATTCTTGACAGAATCAATTCATCAGAATACTTTACAATCAAATACTGTGTAAAAACTACGGATGAAGCTCAGCAACTCATGCGTGAAAACAAGGCAAATATGGCTATTATTTTTAATAGCAAGTTTGCTGACAGACTCTATGATAACAGTGCCAAGATACA
>DMYZ01000244.1:0-1452 GCA_003483565.1 Prevotella sp. | reverse complement strand
ATGGAGGTGATATTGGTATCACCTGTAAGACCCATTATCATCATTATAGCAAAAGCTGTACCGTATATGATACTATCCCTGATCATTCTGATCTGTATTCTTCTTATTTCAAAATACATATTATTAGTACCTATTGCGGGTAGTATTATCGCTATCTTCGGTGTCTCTCTGCTATATATTTTGTTAGCTCTGTCACTTGGACTTTTTATTAGTGTTATTGCAGAAACACAGGTTGCAGCACTACTCATTTCCGGAATGATTTTATTAATGCCCAGCATAATGTTATCAGGAATGATCTATCCGATAGAAAGTATGCCGCAAATCTTACAATATCTTGCTGATATTGTTCCGGCACGATGGTACATTGCAGCTATCCGTAAACTCATGATTATGGGAGTTGGCATCAATATGATATATAAAGAATTAATTGTTCTTACTGTGATGACAGTGATATTACTGACAATAGCACTCAAAAAATTTAAAACAAGACTGGAATGATACTGACCTATCTCATACAAAAAGAATTTATACAAATCCGGCATAATAAATTTTTGCCGAAAATGATCCTGCTTTTCCCCATTATAATCATGTGTGTGATTCCATGGGTTACAAATCTTGAAGTAAAGAATATTTATATATCCATCGTAGACAATGACCATTCTACACTTTCCCAACATCTGGTCGATCGCATACAAGCTTCACATTACTTTAAATTCGACGGCATAGTGCCAACCTACTCAGAAGGACTAAAAAAGGTGGAAAAAAGTGATGCTGATATTATTGCCGTCATTCCCAATCATTATGAACGTGATTTGACCAATGGAAAATCTCCGCAAATCTTTATTGCTGCCAATGCGGTGAATGGAACTAAAGGAGGTATAGGATCAGGATACTTATCTAATATCATTCTTCAAAATATCAGCGAATACCAGATGTCTACGGTACAGTCTCCTGTCTCTACAATAGACCTGTTCAATCCACATAAAGATTATAAACTCTATATGATACCCGCATTAATGGCCATACTCATTGTTCTTATATGTGGATTTATGCCTGCTTTGAATGTTGTAGGTGAAAAAGAAGCTGGTACAATTGAACAAATAAATGTTACTCCTGTAAGCAAGTGGTCCTTTATTCTTGCTAAAATTATCCCCTATTGGATTATTGCAATGTTTGTCATGACCATATGTTTTGTTCTGTCATGGATTGTTTATGATATAACACCAGCCGGAAATATAGCTCTTCTATATCTGCTGGCCATGTTGCTTGCACTCATATTCAGTGGCATAGGACTTATAGTATCCAATTATAGCGATGCCATGCAACAAGCAATGTTCGTTATGTGGTTTATTACGGTATGTATGATTCTGCTAAGTGGCATGTTTACACCTATAGGAAGTATGCCAGACTGGGCTCAAGACCTTACTCTGCTCAATCCTATGAGATATTTTA
>DMYZ01000286.1 GCA_003483565.1 Prevotella sp. | reverse complement strand
CAGTTGGCTTTATATCTGTAAGGTGTGAAATCACATAACGATGAATATGCCCATCGATAAAGGGCTGAGTAAACTTTCGCTCTGTAGCTTGGCGTTGATATGTATTTTGCTCCTGAAATATGAGAACCTTTTCTCCAAGTAAATATTTCTTAATAGCCCGTTTAGTATAGGAGTAAGGTCGCTTCCACCACGGAAGTTTTTGAAGTTTAAATGGCTTGTCTAGCACCTTCACCTCATGTCCCATCCGTTCTAAGACAGTCTGGAGGGCATAAGCTTGGAGGATGCCTCCGTAATTGGTATGTAGTGGTAATGTGAGTATTCCGATTCTCATGATTTTCGTATTTACACTTCCAACGATGTAGTTTCTCTAGTTAAATCTTCTCTGGCATCTCTTCAAGATACGCCTTCGACTTGGACTCCATCGTGATGTATTGGCATGTGAGGTCGATGAGGTTCTTGAGATCGTGGATGTCTCTGTCTTCCCACTTTCTTATGTAGTGCGTCTCGTCGTTACCTAACCACGTAGCGCGGCGGGCGAGTTCCTTGATGCTAGAGTTGTCTATTTTGTTGATGCAGTTGCCTAATGCTACTATTTGTTCTCAATAGCCGTCACCACTTTCTGTTT
The DNA here is from genome assembly GCA_003483565.1 of Prevotella sp. Lineage (GTDB taxonomy): Bacteria > Bacteroidota > Bacteroidia > Bacteroidales > Bacteroidaceae > Prevotella. The sequence goes on along the minus strand of DMYZ01000286.1, from coordinate 3,714 downwards.
AACAGAGCTCTCTACAGCATCATAAATAGGAGTAGATTCTGTAGTGATAGTAACTACAAGAGAATACTTTATTTTATTTTTTACATGATCAAGTTTACGGTATTTCCACCAGCCACTCGTAGGATAAACAACAATCTCATTGCATGTGGCAAGTTCAGCCGCAGCACATTCGAACCAATCTGACTGTACTGTTCCAGAGGACCGTAATTGCTGACCAATTTCCCATCTGTCTGGATTATTTGTACTCCTGTCCTCTACGGGATGATTTCCGTTGTGCCTTGCAATAAATTGTTCACGAGACTCATTTGCCATTTTGACATCAAATGCTAATCCAGCCGATTGATATCGATATTTATTGTATATTCCTTTTTGAGTAGGAGAGGGCTCTATGTAATACGATACCGTAACTCTTAACCTCACGTTTTCAGCTCCCATTTTCAACAAAAGGTCCTTGGGCCAGGGTAGGTCATAAATATGCATATCGTTATATGCATTAGTATCCTTTCCTTCCCTAAAGGGGACTATCTCATTTTCGAAAATGAAAGTAGCTGCCGTATCATCACTTGCAATTGCTGCATCCTCGTTTGGTACGCCATATCCACAATATGCCATGACGACACTTTTCTTTTTATCAATCTGCTTCATTTCGTCTGTCCATTCAGCACTGTGTATCATCAATGCACGGACAGATAACATTGACAGCTCAGAATTGGAATATTTTATTTGAGCTGCTAACCTGGCTGCTAAAGCAGAGGAAGCACTTGTTGCATTGAAGTCCTGTAGAGGAGTATTCGGTATGGCTGACGAAGTAGTGACCAGTCCGAGCTCAGGCATTGAGGAATCGTTATAAACTGGACGGTACCCCATATTGCCGCCTTCCATTACTATATCTGGTTTAATATTGTTTCCCTTCCAAAGCATGGATGTTCTAGTAAAAGGAGAAATGCCATTTACTGGTGCTTCAGGAACATAACCATCTCTACAATGAATCTTCGTTGTGTAAGAGCCAACCACGACTGCATTTAATGCCTCACATGGTGATTGGATAGACTTACCATTGATATCTTCTAAATAATGTTCATGATGAATATCTTCTGACTGTGTATCACCTGCCGATAAAACCATCAACCGATTGCATTCACCATTGTTATATAGAGCCTTGTCTATAGCCGCTGACCAAGATGTAGGCGTGCCATCATTATGCTCTTTCTCTTCTGTTATGGCCATACAGTAGAGGTTAGCATTCATTGCGTCTGATTCATTGATGGCATCAATCGTAAGCTTACCATACAGCTTTGGCGGATTTGGTTTACGGGGTACCTGTAGCTTGACCGACACTAAGTCGTGATTTACTATTAATTTGCCTGGATTCCCCATCTGATTGGTCAAATCTCCAAACAGGGATAATCCTGCCATACCAGTACCATGATCGTCCTCAAAATACAAAGGTCTATCGTCTACCACAGACTTACATCGTGAACTTTGCAAGTAGTGACTGAGCAGAGGATGTTTATAATTTATTCCCCGATCAAGTATGCTAATTCTTGGTGAATTTTCATCTAACTGTGGAACTATATTATCGGCTAAGAGTTTAGCCCAATCTCTATTGTTCTCATGATTTTGTAAGATTTCAGACGGATTGTAGTATCGCTTGACGGCCTCAATATTATCCAGGGCATACGGAATGTCATCAACTGTTTCTTTATTTCCTCTAACTAAAATTATGGTCACCCGGTCAAATTGTAAGATATTGTCTCTCTCAAAGACAAATCCCATTCTGTCAATGTCATCAAAAAGTTTTTGGATATCATCAACATCGTTATCGATCCAAATCTCAAAATCATATGGAATTGAGGGTGACAACGACTCGTATTCGGATGGCTGAGGAAAAAGTTGTTTTGCAGAGGCAACTTTGACACTATCCATCGCATTTATTAAAGGCTTATTCTTAGGCTGGTTGCTTTTCGTCTTTTTTGTCTCATACTCGTCTAATTTCCCTGGTAACCATTTTTCATTTGATTGGGGAAGATAAACAGTTGCACTTTGAGAATCGACTTTATTGTTATCGTCTTTGTTAAGACTGATCTGTAACAATTTGGGGCCTTTTCTAGATGAATCCAGCTGATCAAAAGGTATAGGAGCCTCCTTATCTAAATCGAAATGGAGATAATATCCCCTTGATGTGGGTTGCCCTTCCGCTGCTCGCCTTGCAAGTTCACCCTGAGCCTGTTTAATAGCACTCTCATAAGCTGAACGCAATTTAAATGCGTGTTCGGCAACATTACATTCACGAACAGACTTATGTCCTCCACCAGTAATTAGCGAGAAATCCATATTCTCCGCTAAGTTGTTTCCCAAAAAGATATGTGGTCTTTTTGCCATGCTTGTTTATGCAAATTTGGTTGCTAAGGATCTTGCCTCGTTAATAGCAACCTCTACTGTATCGTTGGTCAATACCTTTTCGTTAAGTATCGAATCTTTCAAAGCGTTTTGGCATATCTTTTTAATCTCAGCCTGACTCATTCCTACAAACTTCGCAGAAAGAGAATAGATATCGATCCTATCATTGTCACAGAATAATTCCTTCAACATAGGAACAATCTGGGCCTCATTAGGCAATTTATACTCTATGGTATCATCAAATCTTCGAAACAAAGCTTTGTCAAGAACATCTACATTGTTCGTTGCCGCAATAATAAGGCTATGAGATTGGTCTCGATCTAGCATTTGCAGGAATGTGTTGAGAATCCTGCGTTGCTCTCCAACCTCGTTTTCCATTCCACGCTGAGACCCTATTGCATCGAACTCATCAAATAGGTAAACAGCCTGAACCTTGTTGATAACATCAAAAACCTTACTCAATTTCAGCCCCGTCTCACCAAGAAACTTGGAGATTACCTTTTCTGTTCTTACAATGATGAAAGGAAGATTCAACTCTTTGGCTAATACCTCGGCCGTCATTGTCTTCCCTGTGCCAGGCTTACCATACAGCAGCACTTTACGACGATTATCGAGATTATACTGATGGAGCTTGTCTTGGGATAAATACTCAGAGATAATACGCTTTACCTTAGCCTTTGTTTCATCTGGCAAATACATATCAGCAAGGGAGTATCTCTTCTCACCAACAATAAAAAGGTCAGCTATATCGCCATTTAAGACTCTAAGGTTAAAGGTGCTTGACTTCGATACTGTCGAAACAGCTTTGTGTATCTTGGTTGCTGCAACAGAATGGCCACTCCTTGCCTCGTCAGCAGACATCTGCAAGGCAATAGTTCTGAATTGCTCATCATCATGGTTTACATGACTTTGAATCAGTGCTACTATTTGGTCAATCTTAATCATTTACAGTATTTGGTGCAAAGGTACGCTAAAAGATGAGATCCTTAATCTCTGTTTATGAATTTTAAGTAAACTTTAATCTATTGTATTATTTCTTCTCCGGCATCTCTTCAAGATACGCCTTCGACTTGGACTCCATTGTGATGTATTGGCAAGTGAGGTCGATGAGGTTCTTGAGGTCGTGGATGTCTCTGTCTTCCCACTTTCTTATGTAGTGCGTCTCGTCGTTACCTAACCACGTAGCGCGACGGGCTAGTTCCTTGATGCTGGAGTTGTCTATTTTATTGATGCAGTTGCCTAAAGCTGCTTTTCTAAATTCTTCTTCCTTGTCAGGATGCAAAGATGTCAGTTAGTCTTTAATTAGGAATTCCA
>DMYZ01000298.1 GCA_003483565.1 Prevotella sp. | reverse complement strand
AACTATTTTTCGTATAAATTATAGGATTGGTGATTGTAGCATATATTCTCAGTTTTGTCATTCCTAGAGCATCCAGAATATTTTTATTAAAATTATATCCTAGAGTGATGTTTTTAATTTTAAAATACGAAGCATCCTGATAAGCTAAAGCAGCATATCCCGTATATTGCGTCAATTCTCTACCCGCATTTATTGCAGGAAAGACGTTTGAAGGCCTGTCTTCTGTCCAATATTTAAAATTGGAAGGGAAGTTATTCACTCCTGTAGGATCATAAGAAGTCATCATGTTATACTTAATCATTTGTCCCCAACGCCAATACATAAAGATTGTCAGATCAAAATTCTTATATTTGAAGGAATTCTGAAAGCCCATGGTCCAATCCGGAGAATTATGTCCTAAGACCTGATAATCATTGCCACTATAAGCATATTTGTTATCTGCTGTATAATAAACTTTATTTCCTTGATCGTCCAACTTATAAAACTTACCATCACTTTCTTTTTTCATACCCGGAACATTGATACGAATATCACCTGGTTTACATCCGAAGACAGCAGCATCTGTTTCCTGGCCTTTTTGCCAAATACCATCCAACTTATAGTGATAGAAGGAATTTACGGGATGTCCCAGAGAAAGTGAATAATCTCCATTCGTAATATTATTCGAAACCCCATTCATAAGAGAAGTAATCTTCTCTTTATTAGCAGTAAAAGTAATATCCGAATTCCATTTAAAGTCACGTGTATCAATATTATTCGTATTCAAAGCCAACTCGACACCATTATTCTTTGTTCTACAAAGGTTTTGATTCATCATATAGAACTGACTATCTGAAGTGTATCCACCATTAGTAACCGGTAGCTGACGTGACCAGATAACCCCTTTGGTAATAGTCCGATATAGATCAGCGGTAAGGTTAATCCTTCCGTTCAAGAATGTCGCATCAAATCCAATATTAGTATTATAAGATTTTTCCCAACTCAATGACTTATTAGCATATTCCTGCGTATAACGATAAATCTGCATAGGGGTAGAGAGATCACTAAATTGCATAGTGGAAAGTTCCAAAGAAGAAATGGTAGAATATGGTGCCAAACTTGCTGTACCTGTAACACCATAACCAAAACGAATCTTCAGATTATCCAGCCAACTGTGTGTTGAAGCCATGAACTTTTCATCAGAAAGTCTCCAACCCAACGAAAAAGCAGGGAAAGTATCCCATTTATTACCACTTGCCAATACAGAACTGCCATCACGGCGGATGGATGCCGAAGCTAAATATTTTCCTTGATAAGAATAAGCTATACGACCAACAAGACCCATCGTCTTTGACATCTGGTATAATGAACTGATGGTGGAATTAGCATCACCCGTCTTACCCATATTATGCCAGAGATAAGCATTATCTGTGATATTTGACTCTTTCTGGAATGTTTCATCATTACGGTTATCTGACCATGAAGTAACAGCTGTAATCGTAAAGTCATGTACACTGGCAATCTGAAAATGATAGGTTAACACATTTTCCCAAGTATAATTATACTGTCTGTCTTGAGTGATAGAAGCATAGACATCACTATTCGTACCAACGGCATTAGCACCATTGGCATTGTAATATTGATACGAACCCATACCTTGGAAATAATTATTTCTAGTATAAGTAAGAATAGCCTGCAAACGACTTAAGATGGAAAAGCCTTTAAAAGGCTTGATTTCAATATAAGGATTAAAATAGAGTTTAAAATTCTGATTATTATTTCTATAATTTTCCTTATTATTCAGAAGCAAATTAATGTTTGTACTGGATCCGTAACTTGGTTGAATTGCCAGATTACCATCCTCATCATACAATGAGCCAATAGGCACGCGAGTCATAGCCTGATCCAAATGAGAATAAGCTATGTTCTGATAAGCATAAGACATGCGTGCATTAACCCCAATACTTGCCCATGATTTTAATTTATGGTCAATACGGATATTAGAAGAATACACCTTGTAATCATCATTCTTATACTGCCCGGTTTCATCCGAAAAGTTAAGAGAGAAATAAGCACTGGTTTTGTCTGTTCCACCAGAAAAAGCTGCACTATAATTCTGTGTCATGGCAGTCTTCAACAAGGTCTTTGGCCAATTGATAAAGTGACCGGCTTCAGCAGCCTTATAGGCTCCTGTACCCAACACGCCATCAATTACCCGTTCATCATCTGCAGTAGAAGACCAGTTGCCAATGGCTTTGTTGGCATCGCGAATACCTTGCAGGTATTCTTCGCCTGTACGCATTTTAGGAGTCTGGGACCAACCATTTATACCAAAATAAGAATTGAAATCCGTCTTAACTTTTCCTCGGCTGCCATTTTTGGTTGTAATAATGACAACACCATTTGCGCCACTAGCTCCATAGACAGCTGTACTTGAAGCATCTTTCAGCACTTCAATAGTTTCAATATCATTAGGGTTCAATGTAGAGTAATCTCCTGGCATGCCATCAATAATGAATGTAGGATTACCACTGGCAGTAAAAGAACGAGTGCCACGCAGTTGCATGGATACTCCTGATCCTGCTTCACCTGATGTTTTCTGAATATCCAATCCAGCCACTTTTCCCTGCAAAGCCTGCATCGGGTTAGCATTAGGGTTCATCGTAACGTCTGCAGACTTAACAGTAGTAATAGCTCCTGTCAAATCCCGTTTTTTCTGTATACCATATCCAATAGCAACAACTTCATTCAGCCCGAGAACATCAGGTTTCATTCTGAATACAGTCGCACCAGCACTCACCGAAATAGATTTATATCCTGTATAAGACAACTGAATTTTTGTACCAGCAGGGATATCCATACTAAAATTGCCATTAAGATCAGTAACTGCACCTACTTTACCTGAAAGTGTTTTCACAGTAACACCTATAAGAGGATCCCCATTTTCATCAACAACCTTCCCTGTTACCTGATGTTGTTGCAACATAGACAGATTAGATGTCACTTTATTGGCCAGAACTGTCATAGGTTGTAGTATGCCGCAAGACGTTATTGCCAGA
>DMYZ01000059.1:3479-6753 GCA_003483565.1 Prevotella sp. | reverse complement strand
GTACCATCACCAACGACAGCTGTAGGAGTTGTATTTTCCCAATCGACTACCTGTCCTTTAGATTTAATCGTCCAAAGAGAATCTGAAATTTCCTCATCAGGCACAAAAGGATAAACACCATTAACATCCGGACTTTGAGTCGTATCATAGCAAGAGCGGGCAGTCTTACCCCAAGAAAAGAAATAAGCAGTAGAAGTAGATCCGTGATTCCAATCAACACTATTAGCATCAAAATGAGCAAGTACATCATAACGAAGAGTCTTGTCAATATTTTGAATAGTAACATTCTTGCTGGCTGTTTCTGACTGGATATAGGAACCTCCTTCTGCAAAAGCTGTTACAGTAACAGGAGTTGTGACCTTAAGAGGAGCAGAATAAACAGCAGACTTTGTAGCATCTGTACTGCCAGTATAGTTATAGTAAATTGTCAAACTAGGATCTGCATCAGTCAGAGTGACAACAGAAGTATCAGCACCTTCATTAATTGTAAATTCAGGAGCCGGTGCCTGAGTTTTAATTGCGATATCAACAATGGCAGTATCACTCATCAAATAGCCATCAGCCTTGGCAATAGCCTTAATTGTAACCGGTTCCATAAACTTAAGCGTGTCCGTATAAACATTACTTTTATCAGAAGGATCAGTACCGTCTGTTGTATAATAAATAGTAGCGCTCTTATTACCATCTTTAAGAACAACCAGAGTTTCCTTATTTTTATATACTTGGCTGACAGTAGATGCAGGAGTATTGGTCACAGCTGTTTTAGTATCCGCTACAAGACTAAGGGCTGTGGGCAGAATGACAGACATTGCATCTGCATCAATACTAGCCATATTCTGTTTATCATAAGGCAAAAACATATAGGCATTGCGATTAGCATTGTGTTCATGAACAGCTACTGCATTATCTACAACAGCAAGGGTATCATCACCTGCAAAATAAGGACTAAGGTTCACGCCTGTGATCCCACCAGCGGAAAGAATGTTCAAAGCACCAGTGCTCGTATCCAGACCATTTGCAGTTGCATTAGTGAAGAACTTATTATTGGCATTGACGATTGTAGCTGTTTGTTGAATCGTTGTAACAGCCTTACCATATCCCCAAGGCTCATAGAGAGAAGCATTAAGGTTTAGTACTGGCTCATAAGCAATAATACTCTTCAATGTAGATACACAGGCATCAGCAGCATCAATATACGGACTGATGACAACTGCATCAAACTTTTCCAAACTGTCAGCTGTTATAGTCTTGTTATTGACATCAACAGCAGTAGTAGTAAAGAGATCACTACTACCGGAAATAAAAGCATGAGCATAGTCTGCATCACGGTCATAGCCGTTGCCGCTATTAAATACATAGGCTATTTTGGATGCGGCCTTTACTGTAGGAGCATCACCTTCTCCAACAATAATATAATAGATATGACATCCATTACTTGAGGTTACTTTTACCGTAACGCTATCAGAACCATCAGTAGCCTGAATTAAAGTCCATTTTACATCATTGAAAAAAATAGGAACAGACTGACCATAATCAGCAGCTATTGTTGTTCCATTTACAGAAATATTCACTCCACGGGCTTCTGTATTCTTATGGGATTCAATACCCATATGTAAAGTATCACCAGCTGCAGCCTTAAAAGTGAAAGATAGTTTAGAACCGTTAAGCCAAATAAAATGAGTACCATAAGGATACTGTTTATTAGGGCTCCCGTCATTTTCAGACTGACTATAGTCATTGACAAGAACGAGTCCCTTTCCTTTGACACTTTGGAAATTCAAATCTTTCAACTCCGGAATTGGCGTTGCCACTCCGTCTGCGTGGGTTGATGCTGTTCCTGAAACGGTAGATGCATTAAACCACGTTCCCGTATTGGCAGTAGACACATCCTTTTCCCAGTCTCTCCAATAGCCTCCAGTGCCATTCTGCTCCATATCGGTTTGCAAAGCCGTAATGGTGGCAGCACTAAAACCATTGTTGAGAAAATCCCAAGTCTTCCTACTCTGAGCTTGTACGACCATCGTCGTTAAAGCCAGTAGTGCAAGTGTAATGAGTTTTTTCATCTTCTTATTGTTTTAAATTGGTTAGTAATTAAAAATATATTAAGGTTACTTAGCCTTATGAGGTTAAGTTTTAATTATCATACTTCAAGATCTTTCTTCTACTGTTGCCATATTTACCATTTGCCAATACCCAACGTATAAGGCACCCAGTTTCCACCTGCCATAATCTTGGAACGGACAGAAGACTCTTTTCCGGTACCCTCATATTTTGGACAGACCCTGTCAGCTACAATTGACAAGTCATTATAACGCATTGCCATACGGTTCATCGCTGGATATACTTTGCCTTCACAAGCAAATTCAAGCATAGTCTCATCAAGAATGGCTTCATCGTTATAACGGATTGTAGAATCCTTGCCAAGCTCTATAATAGAAGTTTTAACAGGACGGGCATTCAGCCCTAAAGCTCCGCGAATTCCCATACTAGGATACTTACGGGTTCCCCAGTCGGCACTAGAAGTCCAATTCTTGGTAAAGCCTTCCCATTCCGGGTCTGTATCACTATAATCTGCAGTTTTTACTCCTGAATTAAGTACAGCATTCATAGCTTTGAAGCGCTGCAGATGGTTGAGGGCTTCTGCCAACATCATGTGATACTGAGTAGCACGATAGATATAGATATGCACATCATCCTGATATGGATAAACACGTACAGTACTGCCTGCAGGTCTGAACTTAGAGATATAATAGCCTTTGGAACCTAAACTGAAAAGACATTTACCACGTGTTTCACCATCAGCTGATCCTGGGTCAAAAGTATTATCCTCAAAACGAGCCATACCAATAGTAGATGGTTTTAGCAGATATTTATTAGGAGATTCAGCAGAGAAGTGCTTTAGTAAGGTATTCGTCTGATTATTGGTATAATCATAGATTAAAGCCGCTACAGTCTCTGCCGGGTACGGTTGGGTATTATCCCAGAAAGTCCTATAGTGACCGGGAGTCGTAGCACAAGGCAACCAATAAGGAGAGTTGCCGGAATAATCAGAATTATTAATATAAGTTCCTAAAGCTGAAAGTAAAAGAGAAGATGCTTTACTGTAATAAGTTGTTGCATCAATATGCTGCGCATCAAGAGCAGCACCTTTCCACAAACACATCTCAGCAAAAAGTCCTTCATAAGGAGGTATCATAAAATTCCACTTACGATAGTTACTATTGGCAATATTGGTAACATTATCAGGATCGAGCCATGATATCCAGTCTATATT
>DMYZ01000059.1:0-3392 GCA_003483565.1 Prevotella sp. | reverse complement strand
CTGCTTACCTTAGAAATCGGATCATTAAACCAGATGGCCTTGCCATAAATTTCACCAATAGTCTTATAAGTCCACAGTTTGATACGTTCGGTAGAAGCGACCAAGTCTTTATAAACATCACCATCCACTTGCGGATTATTCTTGTACTCTTTCATTTTCACCAGATAATCATTACAAGCAATTACCACTTCATAATAGCCGGCCGGGTTAGCATAGCTGTTACCCTGCAGGCTGCTGTCATAATTATAAAGTGAAATAAGATCTGCTGTAGAATTATCTGTAGGTTCCAGCAATTCTCCACGAGTATCCGTGAGGAGAATCTCTTTGTCACCAATAGCCTGCAGTTTTGTCATAATGCCCAGAAAACCAGTATACATCTCAGTGTTAGAAGATATATAGTCTGAGCCTTTAAGTTTATCTTCGGTAGTTGGATTAAAGAAGTCACTACATGAGGACAATATCAACATGGCTGTAAAAAACATTGATACCGTATATAAAATAGACTTATTCATGATATATTGAATTTTAAAATTTCAAATTAATTCCTAACTTCACTGACCTCGGGGCACAGACTTTACCATAATCTACACCCTGCATAACAGAACTATAGGAATAAGAAAACTCCGGATCCAATCCCAGATAATCTGTAATACAAAAGAGATTCTGTCCCGTTACATAAAGAGTACCACCCTGAATAAATTTCAGCAACGGCTTTTTCCAGGCATACGACAAGGTAACATCATGAAGCTTGATATAAGAGGCATTTTCTATCCAGCGATCAGAAAAATCATTATTCCCCACTTCATCACCATAGCTTACACGAGGAATATCTGTAACCTGGCCTTCCATAGACCAACGCCGTTCCATTGAAGTAGCTTGATTAGAAAGATCAAGTCCTGACTCTGTAATACGACGAACAGCATTGTAAGCCTTATTGCCAGACGTATAAGTAAAAGTCATATCCAAAGCAAAGTTCTTATACTCAAAACGAGTAAATACATCGCCATAAAACTTAGGGGTGGCAGAACCAAGTATCACCCGATCCTCATCGTTGATAATATGATCGTTATTCATATCAACATAATGTACATCACCGGCTTTGTAAGCTACCCCGCTCTGATTAACCAGTGAGGCAGCTTCAGCATCAGCTGTTGTAACAAAAACGCCCTGGGTCTTATAGCCATAAAAGGCATATGGATTTTCACCAACTTTGGATATAATTTCTGCATCATCAGAAAGAGTACTGATAATTTGTGAAAAATCACCCAACGATTTTATTTTATTATTCAAAGTCGTTAATGTTCCTCCAATATACCATTTAAAGTTACGCGTCAATACCGGCTCAATGTTGAGGCTTATTTCAACTCCCTTAGATGAGATTTTGCCATCATTACTATAATAAGGACTTGTTCCCAAAATAACAGAATGCGATCCATTGAGAAGCACATCATGAGCCTGTGTATTATAATAATTAAATTTCAACTGTACACGATTATTCAGCATAGAGGTTTGTAATCCCAAATCAAGATTATAGTCTCTCTCAGCTTTCAGTTTAGTATTTGGTACTGTTGCGCGGATAATACCAGCAATAGTCTGATAAGGTCGGGAAGTATAATAATATTTGCCAAATTTAGATGAGAATCGGCTGTTTCCTGATACACCATAGCCAGCATTGATATCAAACTGGTTGAGCCAATCTATACGTTCCAGAGCTGCAAAATGCTTTGCACTCAATACAGCCTTAGCTAATGGATAAAAACTCATACGAGTAGCATCCTCTCCTATACTTGAAGCACCATCATAAGAACCGTTTATTGAAAGATGAAGCAAGTCGCGATAAGTGTAATCGGCATAAGCCTGAAAGAAAAGCCAGTTCCACTTATCATTATAACCACTGAAATATTTACCCAAAGTCTGGGCATCACCTAACGTCTGATAATAGTCATTATCCGAATTGCGTCCAAAGGCAGCATCATATTCATAACTGTCCCAAATAGTTTGTGTATTCAGGCCAAAATTAAAAGTATGATCTTTATTGATTTCCCACTTGTAATTACCACCAAGAGTATAAAATATATTAAACGTATGATCAGTTCCCACTCTGGCCGAATTATATGCTTTCCCATACTGATCAAAGATCGGGACAATGTCGTTCGACGTTTTTCCAGGAATAAAGATCTGCTCCTGATTATAGTTATAATAAAGTCCAAAGGCACCGGTGAACTGTAAGGCATGAGTAGGATGATAAAGAAAACCAACCTTAGCATTAATATCATACTGACGGTTTTTTCCTTGCAGTAAATTAACAATGGCCAGAGGGTTGCTTACTTCAAAATCCTCATTAGTAATAGCTCCATAATCATAGGTTGAATATTCATCAATAAGGCTGCCATACATATCACTGGAATATGGGCTAAGCAAGGGACTACGACGGCAAGCTGCCAATAGAGGATTTGTCTCATAACTTAAGCCCTGCTCCTGATACTGTCCTCTCATAAAAGCAGCATTCACATTTGCATTTATCTGAAACTTCTTACTTACCAATACATTTGCATTTATCTGTGCATTATATCGCTGAGTGTTCGTATTTTTCAAAGTTCCTTGATCATTGAGATATCCCAGAGAAATATTATACTTGGCAATATTATCCCCTCCTTCTACCCGGAAAAGATAATCACTGGTATTGCTCGTCCGATAAATCTGATTTTGCCAGTCTGTATCATATTTATACAGATAAGAATGACTGGCCTTCGGATCAGACAGAAAAGTAAAATCATTAAAAAAGTTCTCCATATTGGAATAATAGGTCAATCCAATATCTTCAAGATAACTCCTATAATTCTGCGAATCCATTAAAGGAATACGCTTACTATTCCAATTAGCACCATAAACAGCAGAAAAGGATATACGAGTATTCATGTCTGTCTCTGACGGTTGCTTCGTCTCTATAAGAATTACGCCATTAGCTCCCAAACTGCCATATACCGCAGCTTCACTGCCTTTTAAGACAGTAATATTGCTGATATCAAGATTATTGAACGCTTCGAACACAGAACGGGAATATCCACCAACAATCTGACTGACATTCTCATCAGGCATATAGGGAATACCATTTATAACGATAAGTGGTGACGTTTCTGCCAAAAGAGAACGGATACCACGCAGACTTAGATAAGCCCCCTCACCGGTCATACCGCTTTTATTAGTAACAAGTAAGCCTGGCACATCACCCCTAAAGACATTATCAATACTAAGTGAACCTAAATTAAAATCCTTTGCATTAATATTAGTTATAGCCGAACTACTAAACTTATTATCCAAGGGACCAGCAGGTGATACAACCGTTTCATTATATCGAGTTTTATGCTCTTCTATAAGATGAACCGACAAAC
>DMYZ01000045.1:1568-24955 GCA_003483565.1 Prevotella sp. | reverse complement strand
GGATATTTACGTTATTAAAGCATGTTATGGACTGAAAATATCCGTCATACAAAGAATTTCCTGCTTGTGGCCGGTGTACTGATAGCGGTCGCTTCTCTTGTTATTTCTCATATTCTCGTTAAAGATTTGGAAGGTGAGGAAAAGCAAAAAATGAAAGTATGGGCAGAAGCGATGCGTTCTTTAAGTACGGCTGATGAGAATACAGATCTTAATTTGGTACTTCGTGTCCTTAATGGCAATAATACAATTCCGGTTATTGTGATGGATTCAGGACGGAATGTCCAGACCTTCCGCAATGTATCGTTAAGAGGAAAAACGCATCGTGATAGTCTCAGGAGTGCGAAGCAATTAGGTCTTGCCTGGGAACAAGCAGGAAAAAGTATTAAAGTTTATCTTGATACAAGGTCGATAAAAAAAGATTATATGTTAGTGTGTTATGATGATTCTATACTTATCAAGCGCCTGGCAATTTATCCTTTTATCCAGTTATCTGTTGTTATCATTTTTCTCATAATAGCAGTTTTTGCTTTGTTATCTTATAAAAAGGCTGAACAAAACCGAATATGGGTGGGTTTGTCGAAAGAGACTGCACATCAACTGGGGACTCCTATTTCCAGTTTAATGGCATGGGTAGAGGTGTTGAAGGAATCATATCCGAAGGACGAACTTATTCCTGAGATGAATAAAGATATCTCCCGTTTACAGTTGATTGCTGATAGATTTTCCAAGATAGGCTCCTTGCCAGAATTGCTTCCTGTAAGTTTAAATGAGGTGTTGCAGCATGTTGTCGATTATATGGATCGAAGGACATCCCGCTTTGTAAAAATAACTATAGAAAAACCTCGCTGCAATTATATCGTTAAATTGAATGCCTCTCTTTTTGAATGGGTTATAGAAAATCTTTGTAAAAATGCTGTTGATGCTATGGGACAATCTCAGGGGAGTATTATAATTCGAGTGATGGAATTACCCCAAAAGATAGCTATAGAAATTTCTGATACAGGAAAAGGTATTAGAAAAAAAGATTTATCTAATATCTTTCGTCCTGGTTTTACGACTAAGCAAAGAGGATGGGGCTTGGGATTAAGCCTTGCAAAACGAATAGTTGAAGAGTATCATAAGGGCAAAATTTTTGTTAAGAGTTCAGAAGTAGGGAAGGGAACAACCTTTAGAATTGAGTTGAAAAAGTATTAAAAGAAAATATTTTGGATATAAAATTATCATATATCAGAAAATATTTGTAACTTTGCAGCCCGAAATGTGTAGTTTACAGACCTTTAAAATAGACATGAAAGCTTTGCGTCAAGGAAATAACGAGATGCAAATAAAGCTTGATGATGAATATTTCAAAGCTATTGACGCTCCAGATGTTCATCGAGGAGATCTTATTGCTGAAATTTCTATATTAAGAACAGGCGATATCTTTGAGATGAATTTTCATACAGAGGGCATAGTGCACATTCCTTGCAGCATTTGTCTGGATGACATGGTACAACCTATCAATACAGATAATAAGATTGTTGCGAAATTTGGTGAAGCCTACTCTGAAGATGATGACCTTGTGACGGTGGCCGAGGACGAAGGAATACTCGATGTCTCAGGGCTTATCTATGAGTTTATAGTACTCAACATTCCTATCAGGCATGTGCACGCACCTGGAAAATGCGACCTTGCTATGATCCGTTTGCTACAAGAGCATACCGCTGTCCGAAGCAGTGAGGAAGATGATACCGCTATAGATCCACGCTGGGCAGCTTTAAAGAATTTGAAATTATAAAGATAAAAATTAAAAGATTTAAAGAATTATGGCACATCCTAAAAGAAGACAGTCGAAGACACGTACACTTAAGAGAAGAACTCATGATAAGGCAGTAGCTCCTACATTGGCAGTATGCCCTAACTGTGGTGCTTATTATGTTTATCACACGGTATGTCCAACATGTGGTTATTATCGTGGTAAAGTTGCTATTGTAAAGGAAGCTGCTGAATAATGTCTGAGAAGATAAACGCTATTATCACTGGTGTTGCCGGATATGTTCCTGATTATGTTCTGACAAATGATGAACTGTCAAGAATAGTTGACACTAATGATGAGTGGATTACAACACGTACAGGAATAAAAGAGCGCCGTATCCTTACAGAAGAAGGACTTGGTACTTCTTATATGGCACGTAAAGCCGCCAAACTTCTTTTGAAGAAGACTGGCGCTGATCCAGATAGCATTGATGCCGTAATCGTAGCTACTACTACTCCTGATTACGTGCATCCTTCTACAGCATCTATAGTATTAGGGAAACTGGAATTGAAGAATGCTTTTGCATTTGATTTTTCAGCAGCATGCTGTGGCTTTCTCTATGCGTTGGATGTTGCTGCAGGCTTAATTCAAAGTGGAAGATATAAAAAGATCATTGTTATTGGTGCTGATAAGATGTCCTCTATTACTGACTATCAGGATCGTTCTACTTGTCCTCTCTTTGGTGACGGTGCAGGAGCAGTGCTCCTCGAAGGTACTGAAGAAGAAAATGTAGGGCTTCTTGATTCTTATCTACGTACTGATGGCAAAGGACTTCCGTTCTTACACATGAAGGCTGGTGGTTCTGTCTGTCCTCCTTCTCGTTTTACTGTTGATCATCGTTTACATTATACCTATCAGGAAGGTCGCTACGTATTTCGTTATGCAGTAACTGCTATGGGGGAAGATTGTTCTTTGATCATGAAGCGTAATGGCCTTACTGTAGATACAATCGATTATTTTGTCTCTCATCAGGCTAATCTTCGAATTATAGAAGCTGTTGCAAAGCGCCTTGAAGTTCCTATGGAAAAGGTGCTTGTTAATATTCAGCGTTATGGTAATACCAGTGCTGCATGTATTCCATTAGTGCTTTGGGATAACGAGAAGAACTTGAAAAAAGGT
Organism: Prevotella sp.; assembly: GCA_003483565.1. GTDB lineage: Bacteria > Bacteroidota > Bacteroidia > Bacteroidales > Bacteroidaceae > Prevotella. Next base: position 22,041 of record DMYZ01000045.1, on the reverse strand, counting down.
GATAAGATCATCTTAACAGCTTTCGGCGCCGGCTTCGTGAATGGTGCTGCATACTATAGATGGGCTTATAATGGGTCAGATATGGCTGCTGCGAAATAGAATTACAAGAATATAAACAAAGAAAACGCATCATTCTTATTTTCTATGATAAGTGATGCGTTTTTTTGTTAATCTAAATAAACTATAAGATATGCATAAAGCTGGTTTTGTTAATATCGTAGGTAATCCTAATGTTGGCAAGAGTACGCTGATGAATCTGCTGGTAGGTGAAAGAATCAGCATCGCTACTTTTAAGGCTCAGACTACCCGTCATCGTATAATGGGTATTGTCAATGATGCGGAGTGTCAAATTGTTTTTTCAGATACTCCTGGAGTTTTGAAGCCTAACTATAAAATGCAAGAGATGATGCTGGCTTTTTCTGAGTCAGCTCTTTCTGATGCAGATGTTCTGCTTTATGTGACTGATGTAGTAGAAGATCCGTTGAAAAATAAGGATTTTTTAGACAAAGTCAAAGAGATGAAAATTCCTATTCTTCTTGTAATCAATAAGATAGATGAAAGTAACCAAGGCGATCTAAATGACATTGTAGAAAAATGGTATGGTTTTCTGCCTAATGCAGAAATACTTCCTGTGTCCGCTAAGAATAAGTTTGGCATAGATATGTTAATGAAACGTATTAAGGAACTTCTTCCGGATAGTCCTCCTTATTTTGACAAGGAGCAACTTACGGATAAACCTGCTAAGTTTTTTGTCAGTGAAATTATTCGAGAAAAGATCTTACTTTATTATGACAAAGAAATTCCTTATTCCGTTGAGGTCGTTGTTGAGAGTTTCAGAGAATCAGAAACAAAAATTCATATCAATACCGTCATCTATGTAGAGCGTGATTCCCAAAAAGGAATTATTATTGGTCATCAGGGTGTGGCTTTGAAGAAAGTAAGTACAGAGGCTCGTAAAACTTTGGAAAAGTTTTTTGGTAAGCGAGTATATCTAGAGACTTTCGTAAAAGTCGACAAAGATTGGAGAAATTCTCAAAGAGAATTAGATAATTTTGGATATAATCCAGAATAATAAAAGAGCTCTTCTTAATATTCTGCTTTTAAAGATGGAACCCCTGTGTGTTAATATCTTTTATGGTAGAGGATGAGCTTATATGAACAAATAAATTGTCCTGAATGTTTTTTGAGGACAAACCCTCTCGAAAGAGAGAGCCGGGAAAAAAAGGTCACTTCTCGGCAAAATGAGTGTTAATTAGGGTGCGGTGATCTCGCCCTGCCCCTCTTGTGAAAGAGAGGGAAAACTCTTTTTTATATTTATGGCAAATTTAGTTGCAATTGTTGGACGCCCGAATGTGGGCAAGTCTACACTTTTTAATCGTTTTACCCAATCCCGTCGAGCTATTGTCAGTGATACGGCAGGTACTACGCGTGATCGTCAGTATGGCAAGTGTTCCTGGAACGGTTTGGAATTTTCTGTTGTTGATACAGGAGGGTGGGTAGTTAAATCAGAAGATGTTTTTGAAGAAGCTATTCGCAAACAAGTTTTGGTTGCTACAGAAGAGGCTGATCTGATACTTTTTCTTGTAGATAATGAGACAGGTGTTACAGATTGGGATATAGATGTAGCTAAAATTTTACGTCGTGCTAAATTGCCTGTTATTCTTGTTGCCAATAAAGTAGATAATAGCGGTGAATATTATGAAGCTGCAGTCTTCTATAGGCTTGGTCTGGGGGATCCTGTATGTGTAAGTGCTGCTACAGGTAGTGGCACGGGTGATCTCTTGGATATGATAGTTCAAAAACTTCCAAGTATTTCGGAAGAGACGATAGAAGAAGATGTACCAAGATTTGCTGTTGTTGGTCGTCCTAATGCAGGCAAGAGCAGTATTATCAATGCTTTTATAGGTGAAGATAGAAATATTGTCACTGATATCGCAGGTACTACTCGTGATAGCATTTATACTCGTTTTGATAAATTTGGTTTTGATTTTTACCTTGTTGATACAGCGGGTATTCGCAGAAAGAATAAAGTATCGGAAGATCTTGAATTCTATTCTGTGATGCGTTCTATCAGAGCTATTGAAAATAGTGATGTTTGTATTTTGATGATTGATGCCGTCCGTGGTATTGAGGCCCAAGACATGAATATTTTCCAGTTGATTCAAAAAAATAATAAATCGTTGGTTGCTGTTGTCAATAAGTGGGATCTTGTGCCTGATAAAACTCAAAAGGTCATTGACACTTTTGAAAATGCTATTCGTAAACGCATGGCTCCATTTGTGGATTTCCCAATTATTTTTGGGTCAGCATTGACAAAGCAACGTATTTTCAGGGTATTGGAAACAGCTAAGGAGGTCTATTTGAATCGTAAAATTCATATCGGTACTTCTAAACTCAATGAAGTGATGCTTCCTATTATTGAGGCCAATCCACCTCAAAGTATTAAAGGTAAGTTTATCAAGATTAAATATTGTACGCAGTTGCCGAACACACAAATCCCTTCTTTCGTTTTTTATGCAAACCTTCCACAGTATGTGAAAGAAAACTACCGCAGATTCCTAGAGAACAAAATCCGTGAGAAGTGGACACTTCATGGATGTCCAATTAATGTCTTTATTCGTCAGAAATAATGAGAAAATCAGGAATATTATTAACTATGTTGTTGTTTCTTTCAGTTACAGCTTGTCATCATGATAAAGCTTATAATATGGGAGAAATTGCTGCTGTAGCTGCTAAGAACTATTATGATGAACTTTTACAGGGGCATTATGATGAATATGTTGATGGAACTTTTTATCGCGATAGTATTCCTGACGTTTATCGAAGGCAGTTAATAGCTAATGCCAAGATGTTTATCGGACAACAAAATGAAGAGCATCAAGGTATTAAGGAAATATCTATTTCGCATGCTACGGCGGATACGACACAATGTACCGCTGATGTTTTTCTTGTTCTAAAATATGGAGACAAGACAAAGGAAAAAATTGTAGTGCCGATGATAGAATGTCATGGCAAGTGGAAAATGAAATAAAAGGAAGGAAGAGAAAGGTCTTTATCTAAGGCCTTTCTCTTCCTCCATTTCTACTTTCTTGACTTTTCGAAATAGATCGGAAGCAAAAACAAGATCATTAAGTTTTTTATTGGTTGAACTCATAACCGTATCTTTGTTGCCTTGCCATTCTTTGTGGCCATTATAGATGAAAAGGACGTTTTCACCTATACCCATAACCGAATTCATATCATGAGTGTTGATGATGGTCGTAATGTTATATTCTTTGGTAATGCTGGAAAGCAATTCGTCAATAACTAAAGATGTCTTGGGATCCAGACCGGAGTTTGGTTCGTCACAAAAGAGATATTTTGGATTGAGAACAATGGCCCGAGCTATAGCTACACGTTTTTGCATGCCACCAGAAATCTCGCCTGGATATTTGTCTTTTGCATCAAGGAGATTGACACGCTCAAGACATTCTTCGGCTCTTTTTACTCTTTGTGCATACGTCATGTTTGAGAACATATCTAAAGGAAATTGGACGTTGTCTCTTACTGATAGCGAATCAAAGAGTGCTGCACCTTGAAATATCATTCCCATTTCACGCCGCATATTCACTTTTTCCTTTTTGCCCATCTTGGCAAAATCACGGTTATCGTAAAGGATTTCCCCTGTAGTTGGAGTGAGCAAACCTACAAGATTTTTCATTAAGACGGTCTTGCCAGACCCACTTTGGCCAATAATAAGGTTTGTTTTTCCTGTTTCAAAGACAGAGTTGATATCATCTAATACGACTTTGTCTTCAAAAGCTTTTGATAAGTGTTTAATTTCAATCATATCAAGAAAGAATTTGAGTTAGGAAAACATCAGAGAAAAGAATCAATACACTTGAGTTGACTACAGCTGCAGTACTGGCTTTACCTACTTCTACAGATCCTCCTTCTACAGTATAGCCGAAATAAGAAGATACGCTTGAAATAATGAAAGCAAAGAATATACTTTTGATGATACTCATCCAGACGAACCATTCATTGAAAGAGTGCTGCAGGCCTAATGTGAGATCTTCCGGGGTAATGATATGCCCAACATAGGCTGTAGCATAAGCTCCTATAATGGCCATGGCGGAACTGAAGATAACTAGGAAAGGTATAATTGTTACCAGTCCGAGTATTTTTGGGAGAATAAGATAGTTGGCAGAATTGACTCCCATGATATCTAGAGCGTCAATCTGCTGTGTTACTCTCATCGTACCTAATTCAGAAGCAATATTGGATCCGACTTTTCCTGCTAAAATCAGACACATAATGGAAGAACTGAACTCTAGCAGCATGATTTCACGTGTAGTGTAACCAGCTACCCAGCGAGGCATCCATGGACTCTGGATATTGATTTTCATCTGAATACAGATCACAGCACCAATGAAGAAAGATATAAGTAACACAATGCCAACAGAATCAACACCGAGTTGTGCCATTTCCTTTACATACTGTTTCAAGAACATCCTCATTTTATCTGGCCTGTTAAATGTCTTACCCATTAAGATAAGAAAATTGCCAAAAGTCGTGAGAGTTTTATGTAGTAAATTAACTATAAACATACTTTTATAAGAATAAACTTGTTGCAAAAGTAACCAAAATCCACTAAAAAACTGCAATATTCTTAATAGTTTTTGGAATTATCTAAGATATTAGATTGTTTTTTACTATTTTTGCACTTAAATTAGTCAGAGATATGGATAATAATAATAAAATGGTGCTTCGTACAGATGGTCTGGTGAAAACCTATGGTAAACGTACAGTAGCCAATAGTGTTTCAATACAGGTGAAGCAAGGGGAGATCGTCGGACTTTTGGGGCCTAATGGTGCTGGTAAGACGACTTCTTTCTATATGACTACTGGTCTTGTAGTACCTAATTCCGGACATGTTTATCTTGACGATAAGGATATAACGGATTATCCTGTATATAAGCGTGCACGTGCAGGTATAGGGTATCTTCCACAAGAAGCGAGCGTGTTTCGTTCAATGAGTGTAGAAGATAATATTATGTCTGTACTTGAGATGACTAAGCTTTCTCATGCTCAACAGTTAGAGCATTTGGAAAGCCTTATTAATGAATTTCGGTTAACAAAGGTACGTAAGAATAAAGGAACCCAGTTGTCCGGTGGTGAACGAAGAAGGACTGAAATTGCACGTTGCCTTGCCATCGCTCCGAAGTTTATCATGCTTGATGAACCGTTTGCAGGAGTTGATCCTATTGCAGTAGAGGATATTCAGCATATTGTGTGGCGATTAAAGTATCGTAACATTGGTATTTTAATTACTGACCATAATGTGCAGGAAACTCTTTCTATAACAGATCGGGCCTATTTGCTTTTCGAAGGTCGTATTCTCTTCCATGGTACTCCGGAAGAACTGGCAAAGAATCCTGTGGTTCGTAAAAATTATTTGAGTGATAATTTTGTCTATCGTAAGTTTAAGCCAAATGGCAAGGATGAGGAGGCTGAACTAGAAGAAGAGGCATCTGAAACTACTGCTTAAGATATTTAGAAAAGAGCAGAATGAATAAATGATGGCGTTTTAAAAGGAAAGTAAAAAACTTGATATGGTTAAAAAATACAATTTTTCTCCATTATATTAGGTGTTTACGTTAATTATGAGTAATTTTGCAAGTCGTTTTGGAAAATTAAAATAATAATATAATAAAAAATTATCAGAGATGAATATTTCATTTGAGAATCCCGACAAAATCAATGGTCTTTTGACAATTACAGTTGAAGAAGCTGATTACAAGGATAATGTCGAGAAGACATTAAAGAACTATCGTAAGAAAGCTAATTTCCCTGGTTTCCGCCCAGGCCAGGTACCAATGAGCTTAATCAAACGCCAGTTTGGTACTTCTGCTAAAGTGGATGAAATTAACAAGTTTGTTGGTGAGCAGATTTACAAGTATGTTCAGGACAATAAGATCCAGATGCTTGGTGAACCTCTTCCTTCAGAAAAACAGGAAGCACAGGATTTAGAGAAGGATGCTCCTTATACTTTCATCTTCGATATCGCAGTAGCCCCTGAATTCAAGGTTGCTTTATCTGGCCGTGATAAAGTAGATTATTATAATATCACAATAGATGAAAAGCTGATAGATCAGCAAGTTGAAATGTTTGCGTCTCGTGCTGGCAGTTATGAGAAAGCTCAGACTTATCAGGCTAATGATATGCTGAAGGGTGATCTTCGTGAACTTGATGAAAGTGGCAGTACTAAAGAAGGTGGTATTACTGTTGAAGGGGCTGTTATTATGCCTGAATACATTAAGGTAGAAGATCAGAAAAAACTCTTTGAAAGTGTAAAGTTAGGTGATGTTATTACATTTAATCCTAAGAAAGCTTATCCTGATAATGATACGGAGATTTCTTCTTTATTGAAAATAGAGCGTAATGCCGTTAAGGGTGTTAATGCTGATTTCAGTTTCCAAATTGCAGAGATCCAGCGCTTTAAGAAGCATGCTGTTGATCAGGAACTTTTTGATTCTGTATTTGGTAAGGATGAGGTTAAGAGTGAGAAGGATTTCCGCGATAAAATTGCAGAAGGCTTGAAGCAACAGTTGACGACAGACTCTGATTTTAAATTTATTCAGGATATTCGTGATCATTGTGAAAAGAAAGTTGGAAAACTTGAGTTCCCAGATGCTTTGCTGAAGAAGATTATGCTAAACTCAAATAAAGATAAGGATGCAGACTTTGTTGAGAAAAACTACGAACAAAGTGTGAAGGAATTGGTTTGGCACCTTATTAAAGAACAACTTGTAGAGGCTCAGGATATTAAAGTTAATGATGATGATATCAAGTCAACAGCAAGAGAAGCAGCTCGTGCTCAGTTTGCCCAGTATGGTATGAATAATATTCCAGAGGAGTATATTGACAACTATGCTAAAGAAATTATGAAACAGAAACAGAGTGCAGATGCTCTGGTTGATCGTTCTGTTGACAGAAAACTTTCAGAGGCTTTGAAGAAAGTAGTTAAGTTAAATGAAATAGAAATATCTCTTGATGATTTTAACAAGATTATGGATAATAAATAATAACGTTTTTTAGTAAAAAAACTTCTTTTATATAAAGAGGTTATCGACTTTTTTTATTATCTTTGTTCTATCAACAAAGAAATAGAGTGTCGATAACCTCTTTTCTTGTCTTATTTTATAAAGAAAGGAAACATATTTTTATGAACAATGATTTTAGACATTTTGCTACCAAACATTTAGGTATGAATGGTATGGTACTTGATGATGTTGTTAAAGCTCAGCAACAGTACTTAAATCCATATATATTGGAGGAACGCCAGTTGAACGTTACTCAGATGGATGTTTTCTCCCGTTTAATGATGGATCGTATTATATTTCTGGGTACAGAAATAGATGATTATACTGCTAATACTCTTCAGGCACAGTTGCTTTATCTTGATTCTGTTGACAGTGGAAAGGATATATCTATTTATGTCAATAGCCCAGGTGGCAGCGTTACAGCAGGTATGGGCATTTATGATACTATGCAGTTTATTACCAGTGATGTTGCTACCATTTGTACCGGTATGGCAGCTTCTATGGCAGCTGTGCTTCTTGTCGCAGGCCAGGAAGGAAAGCGCTCCGCACTTCCTCATAGCCGCGTGATGATTCACCAGCCTTTAGGAGGTGTTCAAGGACAAGCTTCTGATATAGAGATTGAGGCTAAAGAGATTTTGAAATTCAAGAAAGAGTTATATACAATTATTTCTGAGCATTCTCACCAGCCGTATGATAAGGTCTTTGCTGACAGTGATCGTAATTATTGGATGACAGCAAAAGAGGCTAAAGATTATGGTATGATAGATGCCGTTCTTCAACGTAAGAATAATTTAACAAACGAGACGAAAAAGTAAATATGTCAGAAAAAGTTTGCAGTTTCTGTGGAAGAAATGAAAATGAGGTAAAATTATTAATAACGGGTTTAAGTGGTTATATTTGTGAAAATTGTGTACAGCAAGCTTACGATATAATGAAATCTACAGGTATTGAAACCAGTTCGAATTCGTCCCCGTTAAAAAAGAATGAAAGTAGCCCTCTCAAAGTGAGAAAGGTTCCGAAGCCAAAGCAGATTAAGGCATATCTTGATGAATATGTTATTGGTCAGGATGAAGCTAAGAGAACTCTTTCTGTAGCGGTTTATAACCATTATAAGCGCCTTCAGCAACCAAAGAATGATGATGGTGTAGAAATAGAAAAGAGCAATATTATTATGGTTGGTAGTACGGGCACAGGTAAGACTTTGCTTGCTCGCACTATTGCAAAATTACTGGATGTACCTTTTACAATTGTTGATGCTACTGTGTTTACAGAGGCTGGATATGTGGGCGAGGATGTTGAAAGCATTTTAAGTCGCTTACTTCAGGTCTGTGATTTCGATGTAGCAGCAGCCCAACGTGGTATTGTCTTTGTGGACGAAATAGATAAGATTGCGCGTAAGAGTGATAATCCATCTATAACCCGTGATGTAAGTGGTGAAGGGGTACAACAGGGACTGTTGAAGCTCTTGGAAGGCACAATCGTAAATGTTCCTCCTATGGGGGGACGTAAACATCCTGATCAGGAGTATGTTCATGTAGATACCCATAATATTTTATTTATCTGTGGTGGAGCCTTTGACGGTATTGAACAGAAAATTGCCCAGCGTCTGAATACACATGTTGTAGGTTATAATTCTGTACAAAATGTGCGTAAAATTGATAAGAGTGATTTGATGAAATATATCCTTCCTCAGGATTTGAAACACTTTGGGCTGATTCCTGAAATAATAGGCCGTTTGCCAGTGCTTACTTATCTTAATCCACTGGATAAGAACGCATTGCGTAGAATCTTGATGGAGCCGAAAAATTCTATTATTAAACAATATATTAAATTGTTTGAAATGGATGGCATCACGTTAACTTTTGAAGATCCTGTTCTCGATCTTATAGTAGATAAGGCTGTGGAGTATAAATTGGGAGCCCGTGGACTTCGTTCTATTGTTGAGTCCATTATGCTTGATGCCATGTTTGAAGTACCATCTAAGCGTTTAAAGGCCTTTAATGTAACTTTAGATTATGCTAAACAGCAGCTTGATAAAGCACATTTAGAACGATTGGAATCAGAATAGTTCAATTGGGTCTTGTACCCGGTTGAACCCTAATGAAAAACAGCACTTTGTTAGAAGTGTCTAAAGAAGCTACTTTTTATATGAATGAAGACGTTAATCTTTTAAAAGCACTAAAACACTTTTTTGGATTTGATCAGTTTAAAGGCGATCAGGAGGCTATTATCCGTAATGTCCTTGCAGGCAATGACACTTTTGTGTTGATGCCTACAGGAGGCGGTAAGAGCCTTTGCTATCAGTTGCCTTCGCTTATTATGCCAGGTACTGCAATTGTCATTTCACCTTTGATTGCTTTGATGAAAAATCAGGTAGATGTTATTAATGGCATGAGTGATTCGGATGGTGTAGCTCATTATCTTAACTCTTCACTCAACAAATCGGCTATAGAGCAAGTAAAAACTGATATAGTAAAAGGTAAGACAAAACTTCTTTATGTTGCTCCGGAATCACTTACGAAAGAGGATAATGTAGAGTTTCTAAAAAAGGTGAAGATTTCTTTTTATGCCATTGATGAAGCGCATTGTATCTCCGAGTGGGGACATGATTTTCGTCCGGAATATCGTCGCATTCGCCCAATTATTAATGAAATAGGAAATGCTCCAGTTATAGCTCTTACTGCCACGGCTACAGACAAGGTTCGTACCGATATAAAGAAAAGTTTAGGAATTGTTGATGCCAGAGAATTTAAAAGTTCTTTCAACCGTCCTAATCTCTATTATGAAGTACGGCCGAAAACTCGTGATATTGACCGGCAGATTATTATGTTTATTAAGCAACATCCCGGGAAAAGTGGCATCATTTACTGTCTTTCCCGTAAAAAAGTTGAAGAACTGGCTGAAATTTTAAAGGCTAATGAAATCAAGGCTGCTCCTTATCATGCTGGTCTTGATTCAGCAACTCGCTCTAGAACACAGGATGACTTTTTACAGGAGAAGATAGATGTTATAGTGGCTACGATAGCCTTTGGCATGGGCATTGACAAACCTGATGTCCGTTTTGTTATTCATTATGATATTCCTAAGAGTCTGGAAGGCTATTATCAGGAGACAGGTCGTGCTGGTCGTGATGGTGGTGAAGGACTTTGTATCGCCTTTTATGCTCGTAAAGACTTGAAAAAATTAGAGAACTTTATGGAAGGCAAGCCTGTGGCTGAACAAGACATTGGCCGTCAGCTTCTTCAGGAGACTGCTGCTTATGCAGAATCTTCTGTTTGCCGACGAAAAATGCTTCTCCACTATTTTGGTGAGGAGTATGATCAGGATAATTGTGGCAATTGTGATAACTGCAAGTATCCAAAAAAGAAGATAGAAGCTAAAGATGCTCTTCTTGTTGTTCTTAAGGCTGTTGAGGTTGTTAAAGGAAATTTCCGTCAGGAATATATTGTCGATTTCGTAAAGGGGCGTGGTACAGATGATATAATATCACATAAGCATGATCAATTTGAAGAGTTTGGCAGTGGTGCTGATATGGATTCTAAACTTTGGAATCCTGTTATTCGTCAGGCTTTGCTAGTTGGCTATATCCGTAAGGATGTGGAAAACTATGGTTTGCTTAAGTTGACAGCTCTCGGTAAACGATATATTAAGCAGCCAAAATCATTCAAGATTGTTTTGGATAATGAGTTTACCGATGATTATGAAGATGGCTGTAATGAAACAGGAGGTACAAGTGCTCTTGATCCAGAGCTCTTTGGTGTTTTGAAGAATTTGCGGAAGAAGATGGCCCGTAAGTTTAATCTTCCTGCGTATGTCATTTTCCAAGATATATCCTTGGAGCAGATGGCTACTATGTATCCTGTTACAGAACAGGAACTGACTAATATACAAGGGGTTGGACAGGGAAAAGCGAAACGCTATGGAAAGGAATTTCTTAAGGAAGTCAAGGCTTATTGTGATACTAAGCATATCATCCGTCCAGAGGAATTGCGATTCCGTACCGTAGCTAAAAAGTCTATGCTTAAAGTGAGTATTATTCAAAGTATTGATCGTCAGGTTGATCTCGATGATCTTGCAGAAGCAAAAGGACTTGATTTTAGTGAACTTCTTGATGAGATAGAAGCTATTGTTTATAGTGGTACCAAACTCAATATTGATTATTTCATAAATGAGGTGATTGATGATGATAAAGTTGATGACATTTATGATTATTTTATGGATAGTGATACCGATGGCCTTAGCGATGCTCAGGATGAATTGGGTGAAGGTTATTCTGAAGATGAAATTCGTTTGGTTCGAATTAAGTTTCTTTCAGAAAAAGCTAATTAGTATTTAATTCACTATGAAAAAATAGTTTGTTTCTGTTATTCTTGAAATGTACTATATTTACTTGTAGGCTTGTTTAATACTTATCCTATAGATGCTATAAAGAATAAATGGATTGATTACACGTTAAATAGCATTAATTCAAATTGAAAAACGTAATAACGGTCTTCCCATGTGAAAAAATATTGCTATATTTGCACGCAATAAATTTTCAAAGTTATATATGTCATCATTTGTTGCAGATAAAATTGTAATGGACGGACTTACTTACGACGATGTCCTTTTAATCCCTGCTTATTCAGAGGTTTTACCTAAAGAGGTACAGTTGAAAACCAAGTTTACACGTCACATCGACCTTAATGTTCCTTTTGTGACAGCTGCTATGGATACTGTTACCGAGTCAGCTATGGCCATAGCTATTGCTCGTGAAGGTGGTATTGGTGTTATTCATAAAAATATGACCATAGAAGAGCAGGCACGTCAGGTTGCTATTGTGAAGAGAGCAGAGAATGGTATGATTTATGACCCTGTTACTATTCAGCGTGGTCGGACTGTTAAGGATGCTTTGGATATGATGTCTGAATATCATATAGGCGGCATTCCTGTTGTAGATGAGGAAAACCATCTGGTAGGTATTGTTACTAATCGGGATCTTCGTTTTGAGCGCCATATGGATAAGCTCATCGATGATGTTATGACGAAGGAGAATTTGGTTACTACTCATCAGCAGACTGATTTGCTGAATGCTGCTCAGATTCTTCAGGAGAACAAAATTGAAAAACTTCCTGTCGTTGATCAGAATAATCATTTGGTTGGCTTGATTACCTATAAAGACATTACTAAAGCTAAGGATAAGCCAATGGCTTGCAAGGATGCTAAAGGCCGTTTGCGTGTTGCAGCTGGTGTTGGTGTCACAAGTGATACTATGGATCGAGCTCAGGCTTTGGTTGAGGCTGGTGTAGATGCTATTGTCATAGATACAGCTCATGGTCATTCCAAGGGGGTTGTTGAAAAATTAAAAGCAGTTAAGGCTGCTTTCCCAAATGTAGATATTGTTGTTGGTAATGTTGCTACAGGCGCAGCTGCGAAATACCTTGTAGATAATGGTGCTGATGCGGTTAAGGTAGGTATTGGTCCGGGATCAATTTGCACAACACGTGTTGTTGCCGGTGTCGGAGTTCCTCAGTTAAGTGCTATTTATGATGTTTATTCTGCTCTTCTGGGTACGGATGTTCCTCTTATTGCAGATGGTGGACTTCGTTATTCTGGTGATGTCGTTAAGGCCCTTTCTGCAGGCGGAAGTTGTGTTATGATCGGCTCACTTGTTGCCGGTACCGAAGAAAGTCCCGGTGAGACTATCATTTTCAACGGACGTAAGTTCAAAAGTTATCGTGGTATGGGATCTCTTGAAGCTATGGAGCAGAAAAATGGTTCCAAGGATCGTTATTTCCAGAATGATGTTAAAGATGCCAAGAAACTTGTTCCTGAAGGTATCGCAGGCCGTGTACCTTACAAGGGTACAGTACAAGAAGTTATTTATCAGCTTGTGGGGGGCCTTCGCTCTGGTATGGGATATTGCGGTGCAGCGGATATTGCGAAGCTGCATGATGCCAAGTTTACCCGTATTACCAATGCTGGTGTTTTAGAAAGTCATCCACATGATATCACAATTACCAGTGAGGCTCCTAATTACAGCCGCTCTGAGTAGTGTAATTTAATATTTGATATATGAGAATATATGCGTTGTTTACAGCCATGCTCCTTAATTGGGGCATGGTTTTTGGTCAGAGTGACCCTGTTATCATGAAGATAGCAGGACAGCCTGTCAGCCGTTCTGAATTCGAGTATTCTTACAATAAGAATAATTCATCCAGCGTCATTGACAAGAAAGACATCAATGGATATCTTGATCTCTTTATCAACTATCGGTTGAAGGTAAAAGCGGCTTTGGATGCTCATCTCGATACGTTGACATCTTTTAAAAAAGAATTTCAAAGTTATCGCGATCAGCAGATCCGTCCATCTTTTATCAGTGACAATGATATAGAGGCCGAGGCTCATAAACTCTATTCCGATGCAGAACATCGCATAGACAATGAAGGCGGAATGATTCGGCCAGCCCATATTTTTCTGCCATTACGACAAAAAGATTCTCAAGTAGAGGCTGACAGGATAAAAAACAGAATGGATTCTATTTATACACTTTTACAGAAGGGGGCAGATTTCGCTTCTTTGGCGAAGAAATATTCAGAGGATCACAGTTCTGCTCAAAATGGAGGTCTGCTTCCATGGCTCATAAAAGGTCAGGTTTTTAAGGAATTTGAAGATGTCGCTTATACATTGAAAAAAGGACAATATAGTAAACCGTTTCGTTCTCCAGCTGGATATCATATTATAATGATGATGGATCGTCACGACTATTTCCCTTATGATTCTCTGAAGAATAATATTTATAATTATATTGAGACTCGTGGTATTCGTGAGCAACTTATAAATCACAGTCTCGATTCCATTGCCAAGACAATGGCTTTTGGTACAACTCGTGAGCAAATACTCAATATGAGAGCTGCTGAGATGTCTGCAAAAGACAATAACTTGAAATATCTCATTCAGGAATATCATGATGGTTTGCTACTTTATGATATCAGTAACCGTATGGTATGGGATAAGGCTGCCAAGGATGAAAAGGGATTAACTCACTATTTTAGAAAACATAAGAAAAATTATGCATGGGATCAGCCTCATTTTAAGGGAATAGCTTATCATGTGAAAAGGCAGGCTGATGTTCAGGCGGTTAAAAACAGTATAAAAGGGAAGCCTTTTGATATGTGGGCTGATATTCTTCGTCATACTTTCAATAATGATTCAATTATTCGTATCCGTGTTGAAAAAGGCATCTTTAAAAGGGGCGATAGCCCGCTTGTAGATAAGGACGTATTCCATAATGACACTGTTACTGTTCATTCACTCAAGGCATATCCTATAGATGCCACTTATGGCAAAGTCCTTAAGAAAGGACCGGAGTCCTATGAAGATGTTAAGACCCAGGTCATTGATGATTATCAGAATGAGTTGGAGAAAAAATGGGTTAAAGAACTTCGTAAAACTTATAAGGTGGAAATATATCCAGATGTATTAGCTACTGTAAATAAACACTAAAATATACATAATGAAAGTTATAAACAAACTATTCTTTGGTTGCTGTAGCTTGCTGTTGCTAGCTGTCGTATCCGTAAATGCTGAACGTGTTCGGTACTTTGGATCGAAAGAGAATGCTGCCAGGACAAATGAAACAGACTCTGCCAAGGAACCTGTCATCAATGATAAAAGTGTTGTTGATGAAGTTATTTGGGTGGTTGGAGATGAACCTATTTTAAAGTCAGATGTCGAGATGACTCGTCTTCAGGCTGAAGCTGATGGTACTAAGTTTCCCGGTGATCCTGACTGTTCTATACCGGAACAGATAGCTGTACAGAAGTTATTCCTTCATCAGGCAGCTCTGGATAGTATTACCGTTTCAGAGGCAGATGTTTCGCAAGGAATTGATGATCAGATCAATTATTGGATTCAATTGATTGGTTCCCGTGAAAAACTTGAGGAATATCGCAAAATGAGTGTCAGCCAAATACGCCAACAGATGCATGATGACTTTAAAAATCAGCAGCTTATTCGAAAGGAACGGGAGCAACTCGTCAAAGATATTAAAGTATCACCGGCACAGGTAAGGGAATATTTTAAAAAATTGCCAGAAGACAGTATTCCATTTATTCCCACTCAGGTGGAAGTAGAGATAATAGCTCATCAGCCGAAGGTAGAGCAGGCTGAGATTGACCGTATAAAAAATGAGCTTCGTGACTTTACCAAGCGTGTCACTGATGGTGAGACTACTTTTGCTACTCTGGCCCGTCTTTATTCTGAAGATCCTGGGACAGCTCGCCAGGGAGGGGAACTTGGTTATACCGGTAGAGGTATGCTTGATCCGGCTTTTGCCAATGTTGCTTTCAATTTGACAGATCCTAAAAAGATTTCCAAAATTGTTGAATCGGAGTTCGGTTATCATATTATTCAACTTATAGATAAGCGTGGTGATAAAATTAATGTTCGCCATATCTTGTTGAAACCGAAGGTATCTGATGCTGCCGTTAAGACCGCGACATTGCGAATGGATTCTATTTGGAATGATATTCATCAGAAAAAATTTACTTTTGAGCAGGCTGCATCTTATCTGTCAGATGATAAGGATACCCGTAATAATGACGGACTGATGTCAAATGCATCAGAAACGGGGCGTACCTCACGCTTTGAAATGAAAGATCTTCCAACCGAAATTGCTCGTGTAGTTGATACCTTGAAAGTTAATGAGATATCTGTACCTTTCACGATGATTAATGCTAAGGGAAAGGAACAGGTCGTTATTGTGAAATTGAAGAGCCGTATTCCCGGTCACCGTGCTGCTATTTCCGAGGATTTTCAAGTGATGCAGAATATAGTGTTGGCGAAAGAGAAGGAGAAGACTATTCATGACTGGGTAGTCAATAAAATAAAACATACCTATGTGAAGATGACCGACCGGTATAAAAAATGTAAGTTTGAATACCAAGGATGGGTTAAATGATAGATAATAATTATATTAAACGATATTTTAGCGGGCACAGAATCACAGTTATAGTGGTACTGTGCCTCTTTGGACTATGTGTTGCTTCAGCTTTGACAGGGCGTCGGCACAGAAAAATAGTAGGAGATAACCGTATATATTTAATTCATGCTGATGAATTGAAATTTGATCAGTTTGGTCCTAATCCGGATGCCCAAATTGTAAAGGGGCATGTTTCTTTCCGTCATCAGAATTCGCATCTTACATGTGATAGTGCTTATTTTTATCAGACGGCTAATTCTGTCAAAGCTTTTGGGCACGTCCGC
Organism: Prevotella sp.; assembly: GCA_003483565.1. Lineage (GTDB taxonomy): Bacteria > Bacteroidota > Bacteroidia > Bacteroidales > Bacteroidaceae > Prevotella. Next base: position 5,710 of record DMYZ01000045.1, on the reverse strand, counting down.
TTTCATCAGGGGGATACCCTTACCTTAAGTTGCGATTATGCTGATTATGATGGAGGGGCAGAGATGCTACGTGCACGTAAAAATGTGTGGTTGCACCATCGCCGTCAGGTCCTTCATACAGATAGCTTGGACTATGATCGGCTTTATAATATGGCAAACTTTTTTGAAGGAGGGACGCTCACCGATGGAAACAACCGCCTTGTCGCTGATTGGGGCAGTTATAACCTTGAGACACGTCAGGCTGAATTTTATTATAATGTACGTTTACGTAGTAAGACCGATTATATTACTACTGATACTTTGTTTTTTGATAGTCCTAAGTCTATTGCTCACCTGGTAGGCCCTTCTAGAATCATTTCTAAGGGCAGTATAGTTCATACCCGGGATGGATATTATAATACTCGGACGGACAGAGCACGTCTTTATGGGCGTTCTACCCTTATTGACAAAGACAAGAGTATTACCGGTGATAGTCTTTTTTACGTAAAAAATGGCAATAGTCATGGTTATGGTAATGTTATTTATATTGACAAGCATAATAAGAATACTCTCCATTGTGGATATTTACGTTATAATGAACGTACCGGTTACGGTTTTGCCACCAAGGTTCCGTGGGTGATGGATTATTCACAACAGGATACTATGTGGATGCATTCTGATACCATGAAAGTATATACTTATCATATTAATACGGATTCCGTTTATCGTAAGATTCATTGTTATCCACATGTCCGTACTTTTCGTAATGATGTCCAGGCGGTATGTGACTCTATGGTCATTAATACCAGGGATTCATGTATGACCATGTATAAAGATCCTATAGTATGGAACTCCGGACGGCAATTGCTTGGCCAGAAAATTATAGTATTCACCAATGACAGTACTATTCGCTATGCTCATGTCATAGGCCAGGCTCTGTCTATAGAACTTCTGCGTGACAGCATTCATTATAATCAAATAGCTTCAAATGAGATGGAATCTTTTTTCAGTCACGGTAAGGCCAGACTTGGCGTTGCTAAAGGAAGTGTACAGATTGTCTATTATCCTGTGAATGATAAAGACAGTTCTCTCATCGGTTTGAATTATACAGAGACCGATACAGCTCGTATGTATATGAACCCTCAGCAACAGTTACAGCGAATATGGATGCCAAAATCTATAGGAACCCTTTATCCGATGACACAGATACCTCCTGCCAAGATGAAACTTCCAAGTTTTGCTTGGTTTGATTATATCCGTCCAAAGGATAAGAATGATATATTTATTTGGCGCTCTAAAGGCAAGGGACTGGAATTAAAAAATATCAAGCGCCATGTTGCACCGTTGCAACACCTGGATATTAAAAGGGAGGTAAAATAATGAGCGATATTATACAGTTGCTGCCTGATTCGGTAGCTAATCAGATAGCTGCGGGTGAAGTGATCCAGCGTCCAGCCTCTGTTGTCAAAGAGCTTGTGGAGAATGCTGTTGATGCCGGTGCAAAGAATATTCAGGTACTCATTCTTGATGCTGGCAGAACATCTATTCAGGTTGTTGATGATGGTAAGGGTATGTCTGACACAGATGCTCGTCTTGCTTTTGAACGTCATGCCACTTCAAAGATACGTAAAGCTGATGATCTTTTCAGTCTCCACACGATGGGATTTAGAGGAGAAGCTCTGCCATCTATAGCAGCTGTAGCCCAGGTGGAGTTGAAAACCCGTCAGGATAATGAAGAGGTGGGTACATTTCTCTCTGTTATTGCGTCCAGATTTACAGGTCAGGAACCTTGTAGTTGTCCGGTAGGCAGTAACTTCAAGATAGAGAATCTATTCTATAATGTTCCTGCTCGCCGTAAGTTTCTTAAAAGCAATACTACAGAGCTTAATAATATCCTTACAGCTTTCGAGCGTATCGTGCTGGTAAATCCGTCTATTCATTTTACTCTTTATAGCAATGGGGTAGAACTTATGAATCTGTATCCCGGAAATATTCGCCAGCGTATTCTAGATGTCTTCGGTAAGCGACTTAACCAGGACCTTCTGCCCGTGAATGTAGAAACCTCGCTCTGCAAAATCTCTGGTTTTGTTGGCAAGCCTGAGTCTGCCCGTAAGAAAGGAGCGCATCAGTATTTTTTTGTCAATGAGCGTTATATGAAGCATCCTTATTTTAATAAGGCTGTTTTAGCCGCTTATGACCGGCTTATTCCAATGGGAGAGCAGATTCCTTATTTCATTTATTTTAATGTTGATCCTCATAATATTGATGTAAATATTCATCCGACAAAGACTGAAATAAAATTTGAAAATGAGCAACCTATTTGGCAGATTCTTCAGGCCGCTGTCAAAGAATCTGTTGGGCTCTTTAATAATGTCCCTTCCATTGATTTTGATACAGAAGGAAAACCTGATATTCCAGTCTTTGATACTGCAGTTGATAACGGAGAAATGCCGAAAATGAAGTATAATCCATCTTATAATCCATTCAATACCGTTGATGAACAGGATGATGCTTCGAATCAGACGGTATCGTCTGCTTTTGCTCCGTCTTCAATGGGTGATCCTTCTCATGATAGAAAGTTATCTTTAGAGTCATCTGGTCAAGCCAGAATGAGTAAAGTAGGAACAGATTGGCAACAGCTCTATGGTATTGAGCATCCGGCAGCTCAAGAGGGCGTGATTTTTGAAAGCAAGCAGAATCGTAATATTGTTGAGAGTTCTCAACATCTTGTGGAAGATAAGTCGCCGCTGCATTATCAATATAAAGGTAAATATATTATGACTGCAGTTAAGTCAGGACTTATGATTATTGATCAGCATCGTGCTCATGTTCGTATCCTATATGAACAGTATCTGCAGCAGATGGAGAATCATATGTTTCATCCTCAGAAAGTCCTCTTTCCGGAGACCGTTCATTTTACTCCGTCCGAAATAGTGGTATTGAAAAAAATTCTGCCTAAGATGACTGAGGCGGGGTTTGATTTGACTGATTTAGGAAAGGGCAGTTATGCCGTTAATTCTGTTCCTTCTGGCTTGGAGAATGTCAATGAAATTAGTTTGGTAGAGGATATGGTACAGGATGCTATAGCGATGGACAGACCTTTGAAGGAAGAGATCAGCCAGTCTTTGGCGCTCAGTATGGCAACACAGGCTGCTATTCCACAGGGACAGGTCTTGGGTAATGATGAGATGGAAAGTATTGTCAATGGCCTCTTCAGTTGCAGCAATCCTAACTATGCTCCGGACGGTAAGAATATCCTCTGCATCCTTACGCAGGAAGAAATCAACCATTTATTGGGATGATATCAAAAAGCGGAAAAAACTTATCTGAAAATTTGGAGGAATAAAATAAAATATCTACCTTTGCATTCGCTTTACAGAAGTAAGGGCGTTTAGCTCAGCTGGTTTAGAGCATCTGCCTTACAAGCAGAGGGTCGGCGGTTCGAATCCGTCAACGCCCACAAGGGGTGTTTCCCTGTAATCTTTCGAGGTTGCAGGGAATTTTTTTTTCTTGGATTTTTAGTATTCTTTATAAGGTCATTGGTTGCCATCAATGATTCGTTTTTTCTGTGTGTAGTCTTATTCTATGGGATGCCTTAATAATTAATTATAAATATCGTTGCAGACGCGAGGCCATTAGAATATATTTTTTTTCGGAATAGGGGTAACTTGCATCTTAATTGTTTTATAAATAGAATCAGATAATTTTTATAGTAAACAATGAAAACAATAAAAAGATTAAGCGTCTTGTTTTTTGCGGTATTGGCAGGTATGAATGTAAACGCACAAGAAAAAAAAGCGGTGCAAGTTGCTTTTATTTATCCTGTTGGAACGGCCGGGACTAATTCCGTAGATTATACGAATAACTTTTCATTCAATATTATTGGTGGAATAAATGGTGGCGTTAATGGATTTGAGTTCGGATCGGTGGCAAACGTCAATAAAGGGGATATTAACGGATGCCAAATTTCTGGAGTCTGCAATATAACATCAGGCAATAATAAAGGAGGAATTATTTCTGGAGTTTGCAATACATCGTCCGGAAACAGCAAAGGACTTCTTCTTTCAGGAGTAACGAATTTTGTAAAAGGTCAATCGACAGGGATAGAAATTTCTGGTGTGGCAAATGTCTCCGGCTCACACGAAGGGCTGCAGCTGTCTACA
>DMYZ01000045.1:0-1390 GCA_003483565.1 Prevotella sp. | reverse complement strand
TATTCAATGTAGTCAGACACGGATATTATGCTTTCGAAGTATCAACCAATGAGCTCTTCATTACAAGTTTATCCTATAAAATGGGAAAAGAGAAATTCTATTCCATATTCAGAGCCGGCATAGGTGAGCACAACAGTAAATCGGTATTTAGTACCGGGTTTGGTTTTGGGTCCATTATCACGATCAAAGGCAACCACAAATTGAATATGGAACTGATTTGCGATGCTCTTCATTATAACTGGAAATGGGGTGACGAGAAAATGAATCTGTTGAATCATTTTAATTTGAATTATCAATACCAAGTAACAAAACATTTCGCCATAAATGCCGGACCGAGTTTCAATACATTCGTAACCAATCAAAAAGAGAACGGAGAATTTGCTGATGTAATTAGGATACCGCATACGTTGTTTGAACATACGGGAGGGAAATACAAAGTCGCAGGTTGGGTAGGATTTAATGCTGGAATAGTATTTTCCATTTAAAAATAAATTAGAACAAAAAAAATATTATATCTTTGTTGAAAATTAAAATCCGACTTCATAGTGACTTTTGCAAATACTTGGCAAACAAAAGAGGGATTCGAAATATTGTTTAAGCAATATTACGAACCCCTTTGTAACTTTGTGTTCGGTATAGTCAAGGATTATGACGCGAGCGAAGATGTTATTCAAGAGCTTTTCGTCAAATTCTGGGAAAAGCGGAATGATTTTTCTGATGATATTTCGATAAAAGCATATTTGTATCGGGCTGCACGGAATATGTCATTGAATCAGATAAAACATTTTGGAGTCAAAAAAGATTTCAGCTTGTTTAATCAGATAAAGCTCTCCGATACTGAGCAAAACATTGCCAATCCGGCAGAAATAAGTGAATTGCAAGAGATGATTGCTCAAGCTGTAAATGAATTGCCTACAGAACGTAAAAAAATCTTTTTGATGAGTCGTCAAGATGGATTAAAATACAAGGAAATAGCCAGAGAACTAAATATCTCAGTTAAAACGGTTGAAAATCAGATGGGCAAGGCTCTGTCAACGTTACGAAGTGAATTGTCTGATTATTTACCGGCAGTTATTATTGCAATTTTTATAGGAATAAAATAATGCTGATTTGAAGATACGAAATGAAGAGTTGAAAAATATACAACGTAAAAAGGCAGATAAAATTTGAACAGATATAAATTATAAATGAACGACCAATATCCACATATTGACGAGAATACCATCGCGAAATTTCTTTCGGGTGAAGCCGATGCAATTGAAATAAACAAATTGATGGATTGGGTAGAGTATTCCGATGAAAATTTGGAAGAGTTTATCCGATATGAAAAACTGTGGGCTGAGTCATCTGTTCGTAAACCTTTTAATGCTCAGAAAGCCTGGACTAAAGT
>DMYZ01000065.1 GCA_003483565.1 Prevotella sp. | reverse complement strand
TTACCCGGTGTCCTCTATGGGGATTCAGGTATTGTAAGTGATGACGGTAGTTTTCTGCGCCATCGCCGTTTATCTCCTCCAGAAAATCTGACGTGGAGATCATTCTGTAAAGTGATGCTGGGCTGCCATCAAGCTTTTTATGCAAGGACAGATATCGCCAAAGATCAGTTTTATAATACTGATTATCATTATTCAGCTGATGTAGACTGGTGCATCCGGGTGATGAAGGAAGCTTCTAAGAGGCATTTGCCATTGCGAAATGTCCACAGAGTAATTGTTAATTATCTGGAAGGTGGAATGACGGTTAAAAATCATCGGGCATCTCTCAATGAAAGATTTTACGTCATGGCATCCCATTATGGTTATATCATTACTGTTTTTATGCATATTTATTTTATATTCAGGGCTGTTGAAGAAAAACTTTAGCTGGAGATTTTATTATATTTTTGCTCAGAGTAAAATATCAGATATAGAAAAGCCTTCTATGATACAAATCATAGAAGGCTTTTCTATTATTTCTTTGAAGTAATTTCTGAAATCAAGAATATCTCAGGATCTGTCCAGGCTTAACGCTTTGATTTTTATTCAAGTGGTTAAGACGACATATTTGATCTACAGAGACGCCACGCTTCCGTGCGATAGTCGTAATCGTTTCTCCACTTTGTACCTTGTGATAGCGTATTTCATTGCCGTAAGGGTTATGAGAATTGTCGCTGTTCTCGCTTGATCCAAGAACGCCGTAAACCTCTTCACGATTATAGCTGCCGCCAACCTTTCCACGGAGTCTGGTTGCTTCGGCGCTTTCCTGATCATAGGTATCTTTATTGTAGGTATAGAAATCACCTGTGACATCTTGATTTTTAAAGTCAAACATCAATGCCGGATTCAAGGCTACACCACAGAGACGAGTCTCGAAATGCAGATGTGAACCTGTACTTCTGCCAGTGTTACCTCCCAGTCCGATAGGCTCACCGGCACGAACATCCTCATTTTCATGAACTAACTGCTTGCTGAGATGGCCATAAATAGTTTCCAGACCATTGTTGTGACGGATAACAACATAATTACCGTATCCTCCTGCTTCATATCTTACAATGCGGACCTTACCACTGAACGCAGCACGTATGGTATCGCCAATATAAACCTTGATATCAAGACCTTTATGTTGGCGACCCCAACGAGAACCAAAGTTGCTGGTTACGATGCGGCTCGGAGTCGGCATGCAGAAATGACGAAGATCGATTCTGTATTTATCAGGAAGAGGAGAAGCTCTGTGAGCGTAGGTGTTGTCCCATGTCTGATATAACTCGGCCGACGGACTTTCGGCCTTCTCCCTTGCTATAATATCTTGCAAGGCGAGTGTGTCCACTGCTTTCATCTTCCGGTCTACAGGTGCTTGTCGCGCTAAAAGGTCCTGTCCGCAGACCGGCACAGTCGTTAGCGCAAATAATGCCACTATAGTTACTTTTTTTAATTTTGTTCTAAAATTCATTCTTGATAGATACTGTCAAATAAATATTTTATTTAGGTTTGAATTCACGATAGAATAATTCTATATTCTGATGCGAAAAAAATAAATTTGTTGGGAAAGACATCTCCCAACAAACTCAATGAATGTCACAAAGTTAGTAAAAAAAGTGCATTTTCTTCTTAGTTTAACAGAATTTATTAAGATTTTAACAGAAATCCCTGTTATTTATAATAGAATGAGAGAAAAATGTTTCTTTTTGTTAATGCATAAGTGCAAATAACTGTCTAACTGATACTTGACCAGTTGATATTTACTTTTCTGAGTTCTTTTAACCTGTTCCAGAGTATACTGTATTCATCTTTCTGGCAGGTTGGGTCATCATCAATGATTTTCTGAGCTTCCTCTCTGGCCATTTGCACGATCTGTCCGTCTCGCGCAATATCAGCTATCTTCAAGTCAAAGGCGATGCCACTCTGCTGTGTTCCTTCCAGGTCACCGGGGCCTCGAAATTTCAGATCAGCTTCAGCTATTTGAAATCCATCATTACTTTCGCACATGATGTCTATGCGCTTTCGAGTTTCTTCTGACAACTTATAGTTGGTGACAAGGATGCAATATGACTGGTCGGCGCCTCTTCCTACTCGCCCGCGTAACTGGTGGAGCTGTGATAAACCGAAGCGCTGGGCATCAAGGATGACCATAACGGATGCATTCGGAACATTGACACCAACTTCAATAACAGTTGTTGCAACGAGAATCTGCGTTTCTCCCTTGACGAATTTCTGCATTTCTTTTTCCTTATCAGCAGGTTTCATCTTGCCGTGTACTTTGCTTAAGTGAAATTCCGGGAATACCTCCTTGAGGTTTTCAAAACCTTCTTCGAGATTTTTAAGGTCGCTTTTTTCACTTTCCTTAATAAGTGGGAATACGATGTATATCTGTCGTCCTTGTAGAATCTGCTGCCGGATGCCATTGTACAGGCTGGCCATCTGAGTATCATATTTGTGGATCGTCATCACCGGTTTGCGCCCTGGAGGCAGCTCGTCGATGATACTCACGTCAAGATCACCATAGATCGTCATGGCAAGGGTACGTGGAATAGGAGTAGCTGTCATGACAAGGATATGAGGAGGATTATTGCTTTTCTCCCACAGTCTTGCTCTTTGTGCTACGCCAAAGCGGTGTTGCTCGTCTATAACAGCAAATCCAAGATTGGCAAAATGCACAGGGTCTTCAATGACAGCATGTGTTCCGACGAGGATATTGATCTTGCCGAGAGCCAGGTCTTCCAATATCTTCTGTCTTTTTTTTCCCTTTACAATACCGGTAAGGAGTTCCACACGAATATTCATACCTTCGAGAAAGCTTCGTATGGTCTGCAGGTGTTGTTCAGCAAGTATTTCTGTAGGTGCCATGATACAAGTCTGGTATCCGTTGTCAAGGGCGATAAGCATAGACATCAATGCGACAAGTGTTTTCCCGGACCCCACATCACCCTGCAGAAGACGGTTCATCTGTCGTCCGCTGTTCATATCAGCACGAATTTCCTTGATCACCCTTTTCTGGGCTTTGGTGAGGGGGAAGGGAAGGTGTTGGGTATAGAAGTCATTGAAGGCTTTACCTACATGGGCAAAAATGTATCCCCGGTATCGGCGCCTGCGGTCTGCTGTATAACGTAGGATATTGAGTTGTACATAGAAGAGTTCCTCGAATTTCAGCCTTACGCGTGCATGTTGCATCTCGTCAGCAGTCTTCGGATAATGGATCCATCGGAAAGCCTGGTTTCTGGAAATAAGGTGAAGTCTGGCAGTGAGGAAATCAGGGAGGGTCTCCGGCAGGAGTGTCTGACCGAGTTTTTCGAGCAGAGTCTTTGTCATTTTTTCAATGGTACGGGAAGTGATACCGGCCTTTTTCATCTTTTCTGTTGTGATGTAATAAGGCTGCATGCCCATTTCCGACAATTCCATCTTACCGGCATCATCAATATCAGGATGGGCAAATTCATATAATCCCCCATAGACTGTAGGTCTGCCAAAAACAATATATTCTTTGTTTACCTTGAAATTCTGGTAAACATATCTGGTACCGTGAAACCATACCAGGTCACATACGCCTGTACCATCCGAGAAGTGGCCCACTACTCGTTTTTTCTTGCCGCCCATATCATATTCATCATAACTGAGAATCTTGCCTTTGATCTGGACGAAAGGCATGTCGGTAGACAGTTCCCGTATCGAGTAGATACGGCTGCGGTCAACATATTTGTAAGGGTAGTATTCCAGCAAGTCATTGTACGAGTTGATATTGAGCTCCTTGCTCAATATACTTTTCCGTTTCGGACCGACGCCTGGGAGGTACATGATGTCCTGATCAAGAATACTGTTCATCTGTTTTTATTTAGAGGAAGCAAGAACCTCCGCTATCCTCATATCAAACGGAGTCGTTATTTTTATATTCTCGCGATTGCCTTCTACCGTTATTACTTTTTGTCCAATGGCCTCCACAATGGAGGCATCGTCAGTGAAATGCTCATCGTAAGACTGTTTGTTGGCCCTTTTCAATAGCTGGATGTCGAAGCATTGAGGTGTCTGCACAAGACGGTAGTCACTGCGCATGACATTCCTGTCTCCGGGAATGTAGCGTAATGTTTCTATCACCGGTATAACAGGAATTGCTGCTCCGGAGGTTCTTGCTGCTTCCATACACCGGCTAATGACTTCCAAAGTCGGAAACGGGCGCACGCCATCATGTACTCCTACGATGCCACAGGCATCATCGGGGATGAGCAGGAGACCATTTTGGACGGAATGAAAACGTGTTTCACCACCCTCGGCCAGTTGATAATCTACATCGAAATGATATTTTTCACACAGCTTTTTCCAATATTCCTGTTGGACTTTCGGCAGTACGAGGATGATATGCAGTGACTTGCTGTATTCCCTGAAACGGGAAATAGTACGCATCAACACAGGTATACCCCGCACGGGCAGAAACTGTTTGGGTATTTCTGATCCCATACGAAGTCCTTTACCGCCGGCCGTAATGATCATATAGTCCATATCCGTATGATTTCTGATGTTACTGCCATCCCATAAGATGGGCATATTGCATCTTCAGCTGCAGCATTTTCACCTTTTCTTCACTCACGAAATAGCCTAAGATCCTGTAAGTATAAGGCAGCGTGGCAGCAGGACCTTCACCCGTAATGATATTACCGTCCTCCTGGAAGAGTGTTGCCGTATATTCTGCTCCGGTAAGATATTTCTCGAAACCAGGACTGCATGTAGCTTTCTTACCTCTCAGCAAACCGAGGCCTCCGAGTACCATAGGCCCCGCACATATAGCTCCGATACGTTTTCCTGCTGTATTCTGGTCGAGGAGAACTCTTTTTACTCCTTCATGGGCATTAAGATTTGTAGCTCCGGGCATTCCTCCAGGCAGAAGAAGCATGTCGGCATCATCGAAACTGTTGACTTTCTCAAAAACGAGGTCGGCTTTTACCGTGACTCCATGTGAAGTTTCAACCCATTCATTGCCAGTAATACTGACAGTCATGATCTCTACACCGCCACGACGGAGAATGTCAACCGGTGCCAGGGCTTCTATTTCTTCAAAGCCATTGGCAAGAAATTCATATACTTTTGCCATATTTAATTGATGTTTCTCATTAAAATAATGTATATTTGCAAAAGTAATAAAAAAAATAGAAAACACAAAATAAAGCATAGAATATGGCAGCAACGAAACTTAAATTCGCGCTCTTTGGAAATGAATATGAGATGAAGAAAAGTGCCAGCATCCGGCAAGTGCTGTCCTGTCTTGAGAAGAGGGGTGCTGAAATATATATAGATAAATCTTTTTGTGATCTTCCTTCTTTGGGACTTGGGCGTGAAGTGCATGCCGGCGGGGTCCTTTCAGGCTGCCATTTTGATGTGGGCTATGCCCTTCCTCTTTGTGGCCTCCGGTCCCTTCCTAGGGCTGCCGCCAAGCTGGGAGCGCAAGGACTACCCATCCTCGCTGTCACTTTG